>NZ_JBSLZM010000024.1:0-48654 GCF_056494385.1 Aquifex sp.
GCGAAAATACTTTCTTACGACGGAAACAGGATGGAGGTAGAAATTCACGGAAGGAAGTTTTACGGAGAAATTAAAAATCTTCCGATAAAAGGGCATAAATACATCTTTGTCCGTTATCTGGGAGGGAAACAGGTTGAGATAATACCCGACCTTGAGGGGAGTCTTGTCAGTATAGACGTAAAGACGGGGGAAATAAAGGCTCTTGTGGGTGGTAGAAGTTATTTATACTCCCAGTTTAACAGAGCTACAAAAGCCCTGAGGCAACCCGGTTCGGCGATAAAGCCGATAATATATCTTGGTGCTCTTCTCAAGGGCATGACCCAAATATCTACTATTGACGCAAGTCCGAAGCCCTATTACGACCCTTCAAAAGGAGAAGACTGGATACCGAAGAATTACAACAACGAGGAGTATAAAAGCGTTACGCTCAGGTTTGCCCTTGCACATAGCGTAAACACCGCTGCGGTGAACTTACTTGACAAAATTGGGTTTAAGATTGTTCTTGATGTCGGGAGAAAGGTAGGACTAAACAACCTAAAACCTTACTACTCCTTAGCACTGGGAACCGTTGAAGTTACTCCCCTTGAGCTCACATCAGCATACCAGGTTTTCGCAAACTTAGGTGTGAGGTGCAAACCATTCCTTATAAAGAGAATAGAAGATAAAAACGGAAATATTCTTGAAGAGAACAAACCTCAGTGTAAGGAAGTCCTTCCGGCTCCCGAGACAAGGGTTCTCGTTGATATGCTGAGAGCTGTTATTCTTGAGGGAACGGGAAGGAGGGCAAGAGTTCTTAAAAAAGTTGTAGTGGGAAAAACTGGAACAACGGACGATTATCAGGATGCCTGGTTTATAGGATTTTCTCCTTACATCGTTACGGGTGTTTGGGTCGGATACGATGTTAAAAAGTCTCTGGGTGAACACATGAGCGGTGCAAGAGTCGCATTACCTATATGGATAAACTTTATGCGCTTCGCTACGGAGCTATATCCCGACGAAGACTTTAAGCTACCCCCTGAAGATATAGTCGTTAAGATTAATCCGAAGGATTTAGTCCTTGCTGATGAGACCTGTGAGGGGGTTGATATGGTTTTTATAAAGGGAACGGAACCCCATATAACCTGCTCGGACCTAAGGAGCATTATAGGCTTAAGATGAAATGGATTAAAGAGGAGCTTGAAAAGTTAAAAAGGGAGAACCTTTACAGGGAAAGGACGGTTTTAGAGGGATTAAGGGATTTTTGTTCAAACGATTACCTCGGCCTTAGAAGGCATCCCGAGGTGATAGAAGAGAGTATAAGAGTTTTAAAAGAAGCCGGGTTGGGTTCGGGGGCTTCTCAACTCGTTTCGGGTTATACAAAGTATCACAGAGAGCTTGAAGAAAAGTTAGCAGATTTTAAGAATGTCCCGAGGTGTGTTCTATTCGGAAGCGGATTTTTAGCAAACGTAGGTGTTATATCGGCTTTGGCTGGAGAGGGAGACATAGTTCTCAGTGATGAACTAAACCACGCTTCGATTATAGACGGTGTTCGTCTATCCAAAGCGGATAAATATGTATTTAAACACCTAAATTATGAAGAACTTGAAGAATTTCTGAGTAAAAATCGGAAAAGATACAAAAGAGCTTTAATAGTAACGGATACAGTTTTTAGCATGGATGGAGATATAGCAAATCTAAAAAAACTCACCGAGATATGTGAGAAATACGATTGCATGTTATATATAGATGAGGCTCATGCGACGGCAACCATAGGAAGGGGAGGCCTTGATTACTTCGGAATTTCTTTCAAGGATTACATAATAGTTATGGGAACACTCTCAAAAGCTCTCGGTGGATACGGAGCTTTTATCTGCGGTTCCGAAAAGCTGGTTGAATACATAATTAATAAAGCAAGAAGCCTTATATTTTCTACCTCTCTTCCTCCATCTGTGTGTGCAGGAGTAAAAAAAGCGGTGGAAATTGTGGAAGAGGATCCATTAATAATAAATAATTTGAGGAAAAAGGAGAAGAAGATACTAAAAATTTTAAAGGAAACGGGACTTGACTTTAAGTATTACGGAACACCTATAATTCCTATTTTCGTTTATAAAGAAGAAAAAGCGTTAAAAATGAGGGACGAACTCTTAAAGGAAGGAATTTTTCTTCAAGCTATAAGGTATCCGACGGTTCCGAAGGGTATGGCAAGACTGAGACTTACTGCTTCCCTTAACTATACGGATGAAGATTTAAAACTTTTAAAAGAAGCTCTGGAAAAGATTTTAGAAAAGAAGAAAGGGCTCAGAAAGACCAGTTGAGCCCTATACCTATGGAGTGTTGAACCATCTTTGCGGAAACCTCCGCCCCACCTCCTGCCATTTTTGCAGTTTCCGTGTTTGAAAAAGCATAAACGTAGGATAGATCCACATCAAAGTTATTCGTTACTTTCCAATTAAGACCGAGTGTTAAGTGGTGCTCCGCTATAGCGGGGAATCCGACCAAGTTAAACCAGTAAAGTTCATAGTCCGAAAACCTTGCATCAAAATTGGGAATCTGGTTGTTTCTTTGCATTCCATTTAGGTTATCCTTACTCCTTATTGGAGATTTTCCGTAATTCCAACCTGCTCTTAGTGCGATGTTCTTTACAGGTTTGAACTCTCCACCTATTCCGAAAACCAATTGGTCCTCCCAATCAAAATCTCCGTATCCATCCGCATCGGACCAGTTAATCCACCTTATGTCAAGACCGACCTTTAGGTTTTCAAGCGGTTTCACACCTACACCTACCGCCACTTCCTGGGGTTGTTGGAGCTTCATATCTTCAAATTTTCCGTCACCATTACTATCAAAAACGTTCCTATATTTCATAGATACGGGAGACTGATAGTAAAGACCGCCGAAAATAAAGTCACCGAGATTTAAAGCCACACCTACGCTAAATCCTACTCCGAAGTCCTGAGATTGTCCTCCGCTTGCGTTCCAACATCCCTTAGGAGCAGGGAGCTTATCTCCGTCCTCATCAGTGAATTGACAAAGTTCCGCTCCTACGTCCAGTGAACCCCATGCTATGTGAAGAGCACCACCTATGGATATCATTTCGTTAACCTTATAGGCTATTGCGGGGGTAATTCTCATAAACTGGAATGTTGTGTGCATCTTTGATAAAGCGTTTGTATAGTAAGGATTATTCGGGTCAGGGCTTACATTCATAAGTTGTTTATCCCGGAAATCTACACCCATACCGGATACACCGAAAGCCCCTATACCTACCGCGAGTCTTTCGTTAATCTTGTGAACTATTCCTACTTCTGGAACTATAAAGGTATCTGCATCGCTTTTTACTCTCCCTTGTGTTCCGAAAGTCATTGGTCCACTATTAGGGTCGTTATCATCTGCATCCATAATCATTTTTGAACTCACCTTAACATTAGGCATAAAGAGTATTCCACCGAAGCTTAGGAAGAACTTCTTCGTGTTGTAATAGGGCATCCACGCAGGATTTCTGAATATGGAGTCTATTGGTCCTACGGGCATTCCCGTTCCTATTCCCCCCATTCCCCTTGAAGCAGGCCCAATTCCTATGAGGTTATCTCCGTTTGTAGCTAAAACAAAGGGAGAAATAGCCAGGATTGAACCGATAGCTAAAAGGCTTTTTTTCATCCCCTTTCACCTCCTAAGGCTTATTTAAAGGACTTTTTCCTTTATTTTTCATAGTTTTTCCTTATTTGTGCTTGATTTTCACTTATATAAATACTTTAGAATATAGTATTATTTTTATTCTTCCTAAGTTTTGAAAAATACGTTTAAAATTTTGTATGGAGGTAGAAGATGGGTATTATAGTTAGAGTGCCTACACCTCTTAGAAGGCTCACTAACGGACAAGGAGAGGTTGAAGTAGAGGCAAAAAGTGTTAGGGAAGCGATAGAGAAACTGGAAGAGCAGTTTCCGGGTTTTAAAGAGAGGCTGATAGATGAAAACGGGGAACTAAGGAAGTTTGTAAACCTTTACGTTAATGACGAAGATGTTCGCTTTCTTAAAGGTCTTAATACTGAACTAAAAGACGGGGATACACTTTCCATTGTGCCCGCCATTGCGGGCGGTTAAACCCTTATTTTTTCCTTTTCAAGGAAGAAGATTTCTGAAACACCTCCCCTTGAACTAACTCCTATTATTCTGTCAGCAAAGGATGCAACAACTTCCCTCAAGGTTACAACTATAAACTGTGCTTTCCTTGACTTTTCCTTTATGAGCTCTCCTATCTTTCTCGCGTTTGCTTCATCAAGGTGAGCATCAACTTCGTCAAAGTAGTAAAAGGGAGATGGTCTGTATTCCTGAATTGCAAATATTAAAGATAGTGCAGCGAGTGTTTTCTCACCTCCCGACATGGCTTCAAGGTATTGAACGTCTTTTCCGCGTGGTTTCACCGTAAGCTGTATACCTCCGCTGAATGGGTCTTCTTCGTTTTCAAGCTTCATGCTTGCCTTTCCACCCGGGGAGAGAAAGGAAAAAATCTCCTTTAGGTGTTTGTTTATACTCCTGAACGCTTCCATAAAAACTTTTTTCTTTTTCTTTTCAAGCTCTTCTATCATTTCCTTTATTACCTTGCTCTCCTCCCTTAGTTTATCCCTCTTTTCCCTGTAGTCGTTATACCTCTTTAGTTCCTCGTTGTAGTCATCTTCTGCACCGAAGTTTACGTTTCCGAGGAGCTCTATATCCCTGTTAATTTTTCTCAGTTCTTCCTTAAGCTTGTTTACACTATCCTCCACGCGTTCTAATCGTAAGTCTTTAAACGCTTCTAAGGATTTATTTATACGGTTAATTTCCTCTTCCAGTCCGTAAAGTTTTTTATCCATTTCGTGAACCTTAGTCTCTATTTCCTCCTTTCTCACGCTGAGACTTCCCAAGAGACTTTTTACTTCCTTTATTTCCCTTTCCACCTTTTCCTTTTCCTCGGTAAGTTCGTAAAATTCCCTGTCTTTCTCCTTTATTTCCCTTTCCTTTTTCTCTTTATCTTCGGATAGTTTTCTTAATTCCTCCGTTATCTTACTGATTTTATCGTTCATATAAAGAAATTCATTTTTCTTTGATTCTAATTCTCTCCTCAAGTATTCAATCTCGTTCTCCTTTCTATTAAGCTCTTTCTCTATTTCCCTTAGTCTTATTTCCTTTTCTAAAAGTTTTTTCCTTACTTTGCTGTATTCCCTTCTCTTTTCCTCAATTCCGCTCCTCGTGTAATATATCTTTACGTCCTCCTCTTTAAGTTTAAGGTTTTTAAGCTTTTCCTCGTAGTATTTTATTTCTTTTTCAATTTTGTTTATATTTTCTTTTAACTCTTTTGCTTTTTCGTAGATAAATTTTAAATAATCTTCAGTTTTTTTTACTTTTTTCCTGTATTTTTCCTCAAGAATTTCTGATGAAATCTTTTTGAGTTCCTCTATTTTCTTTTCACTTACTTTTAGTATTGCGAACTTCTCCGAGGATAGGAAACGTATATCCCTTATTTTCTTCTGGATTATTTCTTCCTCTTTTTTTAGCTTCTCTTCCAGTTCCTTAAGTTCCCTTAATCTTTCCTCCTTTAACTTCTTCCCGAGCTCCCCTTTAACTTTGTAACTCCCTCCCGTTATTACACCACTCTTTTCAAAAAGCTCACCCTCAAGGGTTACCATTCTGTAGCTTCCTATTCCTATTGCCTTTGCACTTTCAAAGTCCTCAACTATAAGCGTGTCACCGAAAACGAACCATATAACCTTTTCGTATATTGGGTCATACTCTACGAGATTAACCGCAAAGTCAACCGCTCCCTTAATTCTCGGATACCTTAGTGTTCTCTTTTCGGCATTTACTCTGTTTAGAGGTATGAAGCTGAACCTTCCGAGGTTTAACTTCTTTGAAAGCTCTATACACGCCTTTGCAACATCCTCGTTTTCAACGACGATATACCTCAGCCTTCCCCCCGCGGCAACTTCTATTGCGGTAATGTGTTCGGGATTCTTTACATTTATTAGCTCCGAAACGCTTCCGTGGACTCCTTTAATATCTTTAAACACATCCGAGGGATTTAAATACTCACTTATTTCTCCTTCAATAATTCCTCTTTCTTTAATGACTTCTTCAATCTTTGTTCTTACTTCTTTAAGCCGTTTCTCGTAAATTCTCAATTCCTCATTTAAACGCTTTAGTTCCTTCTCTTCCCTATTTTTTATCTCTTTTAATCTCAAAAGTTCTTCTTCTTTCTCTTTTGCTTCTTTAACTTTTTCTTTAAATTCTTCTTTGATTCTTTTCATATCCTCTTGGGTTTTCTCTATTTTATAGTTGTAATCCCTAAGGGTTGAGAGAAGCTTTTCTCTTTTTTCTTTTAATTCTCCGAGTTTACCCGAAATTATCTCCTTTTCTTCTTCAAGTTTCTTAACCTCATTTATCGTTATCTTCAGGTTTTCCTCTTCATTCTCAAGTTCTTTCAGTTTTTCTTCTTCAACTTTTTTGAGGTGTTCATACTCTTTAAGGAGTTTTTCGTAAGAACTTCTTAGCTCTTTCAGTTCCCTTTCTTGTTTTTCTAAGTCTTTGTTTAAATCTGAAAGTAGCTTTTCCAGTTCCCTTAATTTCCCCTCAATTTCTTCTTTTTCCCTTTGCTTTTCCCTTATCGTTCTCGTTATATGTTCTATATCCGAGAGGAGTTTTCCTATATTTTCCTTATAGGGAAGTATTTTATCGTTTAAATCCTTAAGTTTTTTCTCTTCAACATTAAGTTTATTTTTATTTACATTTATTTCATTTAATACTTTTTCAAGCTCTTTTCTCAAACTTCCGAGCTCGTTTGTTAGTTTTTCCCTCTCTAACAGAAGTTTTTCCCTTTCCTTTAACAATATCTTTGCTTCATACTCCCTTTTCTTTTTGTTGAGCTCCCTAAACTTTAGAAGTTTTTCCCTCTCTTCTTTAAGCTTTAACAAATAGGTTTCTATCTCCTCAAGGATTATGTCCAGTTCTTTTATTTTTATCTCAACTTCCGCAAGTTCGTTTAATGCCTTTTCCTTCTTCCTTTCGTATTCCCCTATGCCCGCAACTTCTTCAACTATCTTTCTCCTCTCAATGGGTGTAAGCTTTAAGAACTTTACTATGTCTCCCTGATAAACTACGTTGTAGGCGTTCTCGTATATACCTGCCTTTGCGAGAAAGTCCTTTAGGTCTCTCTCCCTTACAGGATTTCCGTTTATCTTAAACACACTTCTTCCGTCCTTGTTTACCCTCCTTGAGACAATGATATATTCCTCTTCTACGGGAAAAGCTCCCAGGTTCCTGAAGTGAACCTCAACCTCCGCAAAATCCCCCCTTTTTCCGTTTTTTGAGAATATGAGGTAAGAAAGGTTTTTAGCCCTAAGTGTTTTTGCGGTGCTTAATCCTAAGGCGAAGGATATTGCATCACCTATATTGCTCTTTCCCGCCCCGTTAGGACCCACAATCGCTACAAATCCTTCCCCTATAGGTATCTCCTTCCTCTTAGTTCCGTAGGATTTGAAGCCTTCAACAACAAGCTTTTCTATATAAGCCCCACTCATAGGATAAACTTTTAACTTAGTATACTTTGCTTTTTACCTTATAAGAGGATATTATAAATTCTTAATATGGAGTTTTTCTTTTTCATTGACGTTTACGCGGATAGGGAGCTAGTTGATTACTACATCCTCACCTTCAGGCTTGACTCCCTTGAGTCTGTAGAAGTAACAGGGGAAAAGGGAAAGTATTACATAAGAAAAGTCAAGGATTGGGATAGGTTTCAAAAGGACGCATACGATATAACCCTTTACGAGCTCGGCGAGGAGATAGACAGGTTTAAAGATATTGAGACCGCCCTTAGAGAAGCTTACAGAATCGCTATCGGGGAAGCGGTAAGAAGGGGAGCAAAGAGAATAGTCCCTGCTATAGGTTTCGGGAATCCTCCTCCCGAAGTTGTTGAGAGGGTTTATCCCGAAAAATACGAGTTTGAGAAGTTTCCCGAAGACCTTGACGCATTCCTTGATAGGATAGTTAAAGAAACTTTTATGGAACCCACGAAAGAGGGAAAAGATGACGACGAAATCCCTTTCTGAGCTTCTTGAGGAGCTAACACCGAAAAAAATCGTTGAAGAACTGAATAAATACGTTGTAGGACAGGAGGAAGCAAAAAAGGCGGTTGCCATAGCCCTTAGGAACCGCTGGAGGAGACAAAAGCTTCCTGAGAAGTTGAGGAATGAGGTAATACCGAAAAACATACTAATGATAGGTCCGACGGGTGTCGGGAAGACCGAGATAGCACGCAGACTCGCAAATCTTATAAACGCACCCTTCATAAAGGTTGAGGCTACAAAGTATACCGAGATAGGATACGTCGGAAGGGACGTAGAGAGTATGGTGAGGGAGCTTGTAGAGGTTTCCTTTCAGATGGTTAAAAAAGAAAAAATGGAGGAGGTGAGGGAGAAGGCGAGGAGGTTGGCGGAAGAAAGGGTTCTTGATTACCTCATACCGAGGCAGTTTACGAGTTTCGGAATAAGGGAGTCTCAAGATACAGCAAAGAGGGAGGAGTTGAGGGAAAAGCTCAGAAGGGGAGAACTTGACGACAGAACGATAGAGATAGAGGTAAAAGAAAAAGTTGTTCCCATGGTGGGGATAGCGGGTCCACCGGGCCTTGAAGAACTTGAAAACCAGATAAAAGAAATGCTCTCCGGCCTTATTCCCTCAAGAAGGAGAAGAAGGGTTAAGGTGAAGGAAGCTCTCCAGATACTTGAGCAAGAAGAAGCGGAAAAGCTCATAGATATGGAGGAAGTAGCGAGAGAGGCTATATATAGAGCTGAAAACTTCGGAATTATCTTCATAGACGAGATAGACAAGATAGCTGTAAAGACTCCTGGACATGGTCCGGGTGTCTCTCGGGAAGGTGTCCAGAGGGACCTCCTTCCCATACTTGAGGGAACTACCGTTAATACGAAATACGGACCGGTCAGGACGGACCACATACTCTTTATAGGTGCGGGTGCCTTCCATATGGCAAAGCCCTCAGACCTCATTCCTGAACTTCAGGGAAGATTTCCTATAAGGGTTGAATTAAAACCCTTGACGAAAGATGATTTTAAGAGAATTCTCGTGGAGCCCGAAAACGCTTTAACGAAGCAGTATATAGAGCTTCTGAAGACGGAAGACGTTCACCTTGAGTTTACGGAAGATGCGATAGAGGAGATAGCGAGAATAGCCGAGGAAATAAATACGAAGACGGAAAACATAGGTGCGAGAAGGCTGCACACGGTTATGGAAAAACTCCTTGAAGATATATCCTTTAACGCTCCCGATATGCAGGGTCAAACTATAATAATAGACGCTAAATTCGTAAGGGCTAAACTGGGAGAACTCGTAAAGGACGAAGAGATAAGCAGATACATACTTTGAGGTGGGAAAGATGATAGAGAAGAAAATGCTCATAGGCGGTGAGTGGGTGGACAAAGAGGAAAAGATAGAGGTC
This sequence comes from Aquifex sp., assembly GCF_056494385.1. Taxonomy (NCBI): domain Bacteria; kingdom Pseudomonadati; phylum Aquificota; class Aquificia; order Aquificales; family Aquificaceae; genus Aquifex; species Aquifex sp. The sequence continues at coordinate 9,464 of NZ_JBSLZM010000024.1, forward strand.
GTGTATCCCTACACCAGAAAGGTTATAGGAAGTGTTCCTAAAGGTGATGAAAAGGATGTTGAAAAGGCAATTGAAAGGGCTAAGGAAGGTTTTAAGGAAATATCCTCCCTTACAGCTTATGAGAGATACGAGATTTTAATGAAGGCTGCAGAGCTCCTAAAGGAGAGGGCGGAGGAGTTTGCAAAAACACTCGTTTTTGAGGTTGGAAAAACTATAAGGGAAGCGAGAACAGAAGTTCAGAGGGCTATACAAACCCTTATATTTTCGGCCGAGGAAGCAAAGAGAATAAACGGAGAAACATTTCCCATGGACGCCCATCCTAACGGTAAAGGAAAGGTGGGCTTTTACATAAGGGTTCCGGTAGGTATAGTTTCCGCAATAACGCCCTTTAACTTTCCCCTTAACCTCTCAATGCATAAGGTCGGACCGGCTCTTGCAGCGGGAAACGCGGTAATTCTAAAGCCCTCAGAAAGGACACCGCTTACACCCCTCATGCTCGGAGAGATACTTCTTGAAGCAGGTCTTCCTCCCAAGGCTCTCTCAATAATTCCCGGGTTCGGGGATGTGGGTAAGGCTATGACAACACACCCGGATGTGAGGGTAGTTTCCTTTACCGGAAGCAGGAAAGTAGGAGACATAATAGCCCGTCAGGTCGGTATAAAGAAACTTGTTCTTGAGCTCGGTTCAAACTCTGCAATCATACTCCATAAGGACGGAGACATAGATAAGGCTGTGGAGAAGACCGTCCAGGGTGGATACGCTATAGCCGGCCAAGTTTGTATCTCGGTTCAGAGGGTATTCGTTCACGAGGACCTATACGAAGAGTTTATGAAAAAGCTAAAGGAAAGGGTAAGTAAGCTAAAGGTAGGGGACCCCATGGACGAAAGCACCGACCTGGGCCCCATGATAGCACCATCTGAACTTGAGAGAATACAGGAATGGATATCCGAGGCTGTTCAAAAAGGAGCAAAAATTGAGGCGGGAGGACTCAGGTGTGCGGAAGACGAAACAGTATTTTCACCTACCATAGTTTCCTTAGTCCCTGAAGATACAAAACTCTTTAAGGAGGAAGCATTTGCCCCTGTTGTTGTAGTAAACCCTTACAAGGAAATAGACGAAGCTATAAGGTGGGTTAACACTTCCGACTACGGGCTCCAAGTAGGGGTGTTCACAAGGGACGTAAAGATTGCCTGGAAATGTATAAAGGAGGTAGAAGCGGGAGGTGTTCTCATAAACGAAGGACCCACCTTCAGGGCTGACCATATGCCATATGGGGGTATGAAGTATTCGGGTATAGGAAGAGAAGGTCCTAAGTTTGCCATAGAAGACTACACGGAGATAAAAACGGTGATATTTGACCTCAACTGATGCTTATAAGTCTCGAGGAACTTTTGGGAATTCTTGAAAGGGAAAGGAAAAAGGGTAAGAGAGTTGTTTTCACGAACGGGTGTTTTGATATAATTCACGCCGGACACGTTGATTACCTTGATAAGGCGAAGAGGTTAGGGGATATTCTCGTTGTGGGACTGAACTCGGATAACTCAATTAAACGCATAAAGGGAGAAAAGAGGCCTATAAACAGCCAGGAATACAGGGCAAAGGTTCTTTCTTCCCTAAAGCCTGTTGATTACGTTGTAATCTTTGAGGAAGACACACCCGAAAGACTTATAAAGGCTATAAGACCGGACGTTCTCGTAAAGGGTGGAGACTGGCCCCTTGAAAAGATTGTTGGAAGGGAGTTCGTAGAGAGCTACGGAGGAAGGGTTTTAACGATACCGTTTACTTATGATATCTCAACGACGAAGATAATAAAGAAAGTTGTTGAATTATATTGTAGATAATGGGGTACATATGTCCTGATGATATAGAAGCTTACGTTGAGGAACACTCTTCCGAGCTTCATCCTCTCCTTGAGGAGTTAATAGAGTTTACGTACAAGAACACAGAGCTTCCTCAAATGCTTACGGGAAGGGTTGAGGGAAACCTCTTGAAAATGCTTGTTGAAATCTCGGGTGCTAAAAAGGTTCTGGAGATAGGAACGTTTACGGGATTTTCCGCGTTAATGATGGCTATGGGACTTCCCGAGGATGGGGAATTAATAACAGTAGAGATAAATCCCGAGTATGCTAAGATGGCCAAAAGTTTTATAGAGCGTGCTCATTGGGGCAAGAAGATAAGAGTCGTTGTAGGGGATGCCAGGAAAGTTATTGAAAAATTTGAAAAGGAAAGCTTTGACTTTATTTTCATAGATGCGGATAAGTCCTCATACCCCTACTATTACGAGAAGTGTCTTGAACTTCTAAGAAAAGGTGGAATTATAGCTATTGATAACGCACTTTGGGAGGGTCAAGTTCTCGCTCCGAAGGATAACAGAAGTAGGGCGATAGCACGTATGAACGAGATGATAAAGGAAGACCCGAGGGTTGATAAGGTTCTACTCACCGTTAGAGACGGTATTTTCCTGGTGAGAAAGAGGTAAATTAAAGAAACTAACTTCAAAAAAGCGTTTATCAACCGATAAACTATAAAAGAAATGGATGTTGGAACGATTATCGGTATAATAGCCGCGTTCCTGTTAATATTTATATCAATACTCATAGGGGGAAGTGTAACCGCGTTTATAAACATTCCCTCTATATTTATTGTCATCGGCGGTGGTATGGCTTCCGCTATGGGAGCCTTTCCGCTCAAGGACTTTATAAGGGGCGTTCTGGCGATAAAGAAGGCATTCCTGTGGAAGCCTCCCGACCTGAACGAGGTTATAGAAACTATAGGTGAGATAGCAACGAAGGTGAGAAAGGAGGGAATACTTTCCCTTGAGGGAGATATAGAGCTTTACTACCAGAAGGACCCCCTACTGGGAGATATGATAAGAATGCTGGTTGATGGTATAGACATAAACGATATAAAGGCAACCGCTGAAACCGCCCTTGCCCAGCTTGACGAACAGCTTTCTACAGAAGTCGCCGTCTGGGAAAAACTTGCGGACCTTTTCCCCGCCTTTGGTATGATAGGAACACTCATAGGTCTTATTCAGATGTTGAGAAACCTGAACGACCCCTCCGCTCTTGGTCCGGGTATGGCGGTTGCACTTATAACAACCCTTTACGGGGCTATACTTGCAAACGCCTTTGCCATACCAATTGCGAACAAGCTGAAGAAGGCAAAAGATATAGAACTCCTCGTAAAGAGCATATACGTAGAAGCGATTGAAAAAATACAGAAGGGGGAAAATCCGAACGTAATAAAACAGGAAGTAGCGATTATGCTCGGTGTTGAGCTTCCCGAAGAGGTGTAAGTTATGGCCTTCAAGAAAAAGGAGGAGTGCCCGAAACCGCCGGCCTGGCTTACCTCCTTCGGAGACCTAATGTCCTTACTTCTCACCTTTTTTATTCTCCTTTACTCCATGAGCATAATCTCACTTGAGAAGTTTTATCAGGTTCTTAAGGGAATAGTTGCTGCATTCGGAGCTCAATCCGTAGTTTTTGAACAGGGAAACTTGCCCGAAGGAAGAAGGATAAACATACCTATGGAAAATTTTTACTTCAGAAAGATAAAATACAAGGAGTTAAAAAAAGTTCTTCAGGAGTTTAAAAGGGAGCTTTCAAGTAGGGGAATATGGAGTGATTACGCCGTTACGGGTGAGTGTCTGAGGGTGAGGATAAACACCGACAGATTTTTCCCACCCGGAAGTGCCAGGCTTTACCCGGAAGCCAGAGCTCTAATACTATCTTTCTGCGAAAGACTTCTTCCCTTTTCCCTTCCTATCGATATAGAAGGACACACGGACAACAGACCTATATTAACGCCCCGTTATCCGAGCAACTGGGAGCTCTCAATAAGCAGGGCTATAAGCGTGGTTAGGGTCTTTACTCAGGTATGCGGATATCCCCCTGACAAGCTCTCCGCAGTGGGGTATGCTGATACTAAACCCATAGCGGATAATAGAACACCCGAAGGAAGGAGAAAGAACAGAAGAGTTGAGTTCTGTATAAAGCTCACTCCGTGAGGTGAAAAGATGGCCTTCAAGAAAAAGGAGGAATGTCCGAAACCGCCGGCCTGGCTTACCTCCTTCTCGGACTTAATGTCCCTTCTACTTACGTTCTTCATACTCCTTTATGCGATGAGCACCCTTGAGATTCCCGCTCTTGAAAAGTTCCTTTCTTACTTTAGGAAAAACCCCGAGTTTTATCCGAAGAAAACTTCGATAGTTCAACCTATAATCCATCCGAAGGATTATGCGGTAAAGATAAAGAAGAGAATAAGTAAAGTTTTGCCCCCGTGGGCTTACCAGATAGTCGTTTCGGAAGAGTATCTCAAGCTCCGTATATTTGACAAGATATTCTTTAAAGACGGAGACTATAAGTTAACGAGAAAAGCCATACAGACCATTGAGAGGGTAGCTCCTTCCTTGATAGAAATTCAGGATAGGGTTAGCTCTGTAAGGATTGAAGGACACGTAAGTCCAACCGTTGAGGTGAAAAATCCCCTCGTTAAAGACAAGTGGGAACTTTCGGGAAGGAGGGCTACGGAAGTCCTGAGATACCTTGAAGAAAGAGGATTTCCCCATAACAAGTTAACAGCTGTAGCATACGGAGATACAAGACCTCTATACAGATGGAGACAGAACATACTAATGGAAAGAAACAACAGGGTTGAGATTGTGATTTACTTTAAAAAGGAAAATGGAGTTTCTGAAGGAGAAAGATAAAACCGCACTTATTTACAGGGAAAAAGAGATAAGCTACAGGGAACTTATAGAAAATGTTCTCTCCTTTGCGAACCTCATAGACATTATTCCTGACGACAGGGTTGCGGTAGTAATGGAAAATAGACCCGAGTGGGTTTACACCCTCTTCGGAACGTGGAAAAGGGGAGGTATACTCGTCCCGATAGACTTTATGTCAACTCCCGATGAGATAAGGTATATACTCAGCGACTCAAAACCCTCCCTCGTATTTTGTTCAAAGGAAACGGAAAAAAAGGTGAAAGAGGCTTCAAAAGATATGGGTATAGAACTCATAAACGTTGATAACTTACTCCTTCCCGCCCCTTGGAAAGGCGAAGTAAGACGCTCAGAGGAGGACGTTGCACTCCTTCCTTACACCTCGGGAACCACGGGAAACCCGAAGGGTGTTATGCTCACCTACAAAAACATTCTTTCAAACATAAAAGGAGTTGTTTCCGTAGGAATAGCAAATGAGGAAGATTCAACCCTCGCAATACTTCCCTTTCATCACATGTATCCCTTAATGACAACCCTACTCCTTCCCCTTTATATAGGTGCTACTGTTGTATTTCTTGATAAGCTCACCCCAGAGGATATTGCGGAAAAACTCAGGAAGTATAAGATAACAATACTCGTCGGTGTTCCGAGGCTTTACCAGCTCTTTCACAGAAGAATAACGGAGGAGATAGAGAAAAACCTTATCGCTAAGCTTCTGTTTAAGCTTATGGCAAGGGTTAATTTAGAGAGTTTAAGAAAGAGGGTTTTCAAAAAGGTTCACGATGCCTTCGGGGGAAGGATAAAGTATATGGTGAGCGGTGGGTCTAAGCTTCCCCTGGATGTCGCAAAGGATTTAACAACACTTGGTTTTACCGTGATAGAAGGATACGGACTTACCGAAACCTCACCGATAGTATCCTTCAATCCGCCCGGCAGGATAAAGCTCGGTTCAGTGGGTGTTCCCATAGAAGGGGTTAGGGTGAATACTACACCCGATGGTGAAATAGTAGTAAAGGGCGATAACGTAATGAAGGGATACTGGAACAGACCCGAAGAAACAGCAAACGTAATTATAGACGGATGGCTGTATACGGGAGACCTCGGATATATAGACGAGGAAGGATACATTTATATAACGGGAAGAAAAAAGGAAATTATAGTTCTCAGAAGCGGAAAAAACGTATTTCCCGAAGAGATTGAAGAAAAAATTTTAAAGGTATCGGACCTCGTTAAGGAAGTCGGGGTTTTTGAGAAGAACGGAAGGCTTTACGCGCTAATATATCCGGACTTTGAGAAATTAAAGAAAAGAGGAGCTGTTAACATTTACGAGACGATAAAGTGGGAGGTTTTGGATAAAGTAAACAGAACCCTTCCCGAGTGGAAGAGGGTAGCGGGCTTCAAGATCGTTAACACGGAACTACCAAAAACGAGACTCGGAAAACTCAGGCGTTTCTTACTCCCCGGTATATACGAGAAGGCGGAGGAATACGTAAGGAAGGAAGAAGACCTCACGGTATTCAGCACTGAGGAAGGGAGGATAATAAAGGAGTTTCTTGAAAAGCTGGCCGGTAAAGAAGTTTTTCCCTCGGACCACCTTGAGGTAGACCTAGGGCTTGATTCACTCGCGAAGGTTGAGCTTCTTGGCTTCATAGAAAAGAATTTCGGAGTAAGTGTAACTGAAGAGGAACTCGCAAAGAATATGCTTGTAAAGGAGCTTATAAACTTCGTTGGAGAGAAGAGGGCAAAAGTGGAACACAGGGAAATCTCTTGGAAAGATATATTTGAAGAGGTTAAGTCTTACAATCTCTCTCACTACCCTTTTATATTTAACCTTGGTAGACTAATTCTTAAACTCTACTTTAAGCTATACCACAGGGTTGACGTAAGAGGTCTTGAAAATCTCCCAAAACCTCCGTTCATAATAGCTCCGAACCACCAGAGCTACCTTGATGCCTTTCTTATAGCTTCCGTATTACCTGAGTATGTAGCGGAAAAGACCTACTTCCTCGGTGAAGAAGCTTACTTTAGCAATCCCATAACCTCACTTTTCGGCAGGCTTGCACACGTCATAACGGTTAATCTAAACAAAGGTCTGAAGGAGTCCCTCCAGAAAACCGCTTACGCATTAAAGAACGGAAAGGTGGTTGTTATCTTTCCCGAAGGTGCAAGAACGAGGACGGGGGAGCTTATGGAGTTTAGAAAGGGTGTTGCTATACTCTCAAGGGAGCTTCAAGTCCCAATAGTTCCCGTGGCTATATACGGGGCATACGAGGCCTGGTCCATATACCAAAAGTTCCCTAAACCGAAAAAAATAAAGGTTATGTTCGGGAAACCCGTATATCCCGATGCGAAAAGTTATGAGCAAATAACGAAAGAGCTTTACGAATGGGTTAGGGATATGCTTGAGTTCTTAAAGAAAGAGTAAGATATCTCTTATGAAAAAACCCAAGGTAAGCATAATAGGTGCGGGAAGGGTAGGCGAGAACGTCGCTTACCTTCTTACAATACTGGGAATAGCGGATATTTACCTTTTTGCAAGGTATAAGGAGGGACTTGAACCCGCAAAGGCTAAAGCTCTTGACCTTAAGCAGATGGCTGTCCTCATGGACTTGGACATAAACGTGAAGGGTGTATCCTATGACAAAGAAGGTTTTGGGGAACTCGGGGATTCGGACGTTGTCGTTATAACCGCCGGTATACCCAGAAGGGAAGGGATGAGCAGGGAGGACTTACTTCTTGAGAATCTTAAAATTCTCAAAAGATTTACCGATGCTGTTAAGAATTACGCAAAAAACGCCATAGTTATAGTCGTTTCCAATCCGGTCGATACACTCACTTACGCAACCATAAAGCTCACGGGTTTTGAACCGCGAAGGGTGATAGGCATGGCGGGAGTTCTCGACTCCGCAAGGTTTAAAAGCTTCGTAAAGGAAAGACTGAACGTATCAAACGCGGATATCAGAACACTGGTTATGGGAACTCACGGAGACCTAATGGTTCCCGTCATGTCCCACAGCTTCATAGGAGACAAGCCCATAGAGGAGGTTTTTAAGGCAAAGGAAATAGACGAACTTATTGAAAAGACTCAAAAGGGAGGAGCTCAGATAGTTTCCCTTATGGGAAGCTCCGCCTATTACGCTCCCGCAGCCTCGGTGGTGATAATGGTTGAAGCTATCCTTAACGACAGGAAGCGTGTGCTTCCATGCTCCGTTTACCTTGAGGGGGAAGCAGCAAGGCACTACGAATCGGAAGGTGTATGCATAGGTGTTCCGGTGGTTTTGGGAAGGAAAGGAGTTGAGGACTATGAGCTCGTTAATCTGAGCGGTTATGAAAAGAGGGAGTTTCTCAGGTCAGCGGAGTATCTGAAAGAACTCGCGATGCTTGCGGATAAACTCCTATCCGAGATTTAAAATTTATTCTAATGTTCAAAAAAGTATTAATAGCAAACAGAGGAGAGATAGCGGTAAGGGCTATAAGGGCCTGTAAGGAACTGGGATTAAAAACCGTGGCGGTTTACTCGGAAGCTGATAAAAACAGCCTCCATGTTGAGCTTGCGGACGAAGCTATATGTATAGGTCCCCCGAATCCCTCAGAAAGTTATCTTGATATTCCCAAAATAATGGCTGCCCTTGAGGTGAGTAAAGCTGATGCGGTTTATCCGGGATACGGCTTTTTATCCGAAAATCCGAAGTTTGCAGAAATAGTTGAAAGGAGCGGGGCTAAATTCATAGGTCCTTCTTCGGAAGTTCTGGCAAAAATAGGAGATAAGGTTCTTGCGAAGAAGGTTGCGAAGGAGGTAGGTCTTCCTCTGGTTCCGGGAAGTGAGGAGCCCCTTGAGTTTACAGATGCCTTAAAGCTCGCTTCAAAGATAGGTTATCCCGTGGTTATAAAAGCTGCCGCCGGTGGAGGAGGAAGGGGAATAAGGATAATAAGAGACGAGAAGGAGCTAAGAGAAAAGTTCCCCGTTGCAAAAAAGGAGGCTGAAACAGCCTTCGGAGACGGAAGGCTATACCTTGAGAAATACGTTATGAAGCCAAAACATATAGAGTTTCAGGTAATAGCTGATGAATGGGGAAACGTTTACGTTTTAGGAGAAAGGGAATGTTCAATTCAAAGGAGACACCAAAAACTTATAGAGGAAGCTCCCAGTGTATCGGTAAGTGAAGAAAAGAGAAAGGAGATATCAGAAAAAGTTGCGGAGTTCTGCAAGGCTCTGGGATATACCTCTGCCGGGACGGTTGAGTTTTTAATGGACGAGGACGGAAACTTTTACTTTATGGAGATGAACGGAAGGATACAGGTAGAACACCCAGTTACGGAGATGGTTACGGGATACGATATAGTTAAGCTTCAGATTATAGCCGCCATGGGTGAGGAGATAAAGCTTTCCGAAGTAGCGATAAACGGTTTTGCGATAGAGTTCAGGATAAATGCGGAGGATCCCGATACCTTTATGCCTTCTCCCGGACTTATTGAGACCTTAAGAATTCCCGGCGGGCCGGGTGTGAGAGTTGATACGCATATATACCAGGGGTATGCAATACCGCCCTACTACGATTCCCTTATAGCTAAATTAATTGTTTGGGGAGGAACAAGAGAGGAAGCTATAGCGAGGGGTAAAAGAGCTCTTGAGGAGTTCAGGGTTGAAGGACAAAACTTAAAAACGAATATTGAGTTTCACAAGAGAGTTTTAACCCAGAAGGAGTTCATAGAGGGTAAACACGACGTCAACTTTGTTGAGAGAATGCTCGTTTAGATATACTCAAGTATACTGAGCTGGTGGTTTGCAAAGAGCTTCATAATAGCATCGTAGGTTAGCCTAAATCTTTCGTAATCGCTTATGGATTTTGCAAGGTCCGCATCCTCGTTATCGGACCTAATCTTATCAAGGGTATCCTTTCTCTCTTCCTGGTATTCCTGAACGTTCCTGAGCTCCCTTAAGACACTCCCTATCTCACTCCTCACCTTTACTATCTGGTCGTAGGATTTCTTAAGGTTATCTATGTCCGTTTGGTCGGGACTGTTCCCGCTTGTTAGCTTGTCAGCTATGCTTTTTATAACTTTGAAAACGTTGTTAACGTTCGGGTCCGATGTAGTTACACCGAAAACGTAATCCCCCCTCAGAAATGTTTTTATCCTATAACTTTCATCTACAAGAACCTCAAAATCCTGACTACCTCCTATGTAATCCAGGGTATTTTCGTCAAACGGCTTCGTGGTTAGTGAAACTCCCGAGAAAACGTAGTTTTCTCCTATCTTTTCGTTTGCGACGTTTAAGAGCACCTTCAGGGCTTCCTCAAACTCTTTTCCTATAGCTTTAAGTTCGTCGGTGCTAAGTATCTGGTTGGAAGCCCTCAGGAGGGAAGCGTAAAGGGATTTTAGTCGGTCTTCAACACCCGACAGGAGTGTGTCCGCATAGGTGAGAACGGTATCCGAAAATAATCTATTCCTGCTGAACTGAGAAAGGGAACTTATCTCCTTTTTCAGCTCCTGGATTTTCACAAAGGAGACCGGGTCGTCAGAAGGTTTTTCAACCCTCTTTCCCGTTATTATTTCCCTGTATTTTTCCTCAACATTCCTTCTCGCTTTCTCACTCTCCTTCTGGAAGAAAAGGTAAAAAATAATGTCGGGAACCCTCATAACTCTCACCTCATATCATATTTATCGTAGTTTGCATAAGTTCATCTATCCTCGGGAGTATCTTTGCCACGGCCTCGTAAGTTCTTTGGAGCTTTATTATCTCCATAAACTCTTCATCAACGGAAACTCCTTGCCTTTCCAAGATTTTATTTTCAAGGGAGTCGTAGAGGGCTTTCTCGGTATCGTATTCACTCTCAAGACGTTTTTTCTCATTCCCTATGTAGTCGGTAAGGGCTATCACATCCGCCTTTGCATTTTCCCAGACTCCCATACCGTTTTCTGCATAATCTGCACTCCTTGCAAAATCAACGTTATCAAGGTCGTTCCTCGTTATGTTAACGCTTAAGGTATCTATATCTAATGCGTTTACAGAGAAAACACTTTTTTCCGTTCCATTGCTCAGAGGAATACTGAGTCCAGAAAGCGTGTTTACAAGGCTTTTTAGATTATTTACTGTTGTGTTTATATCTTCCTTTGAGTCTATTAATCCCTTTATCTTTCCGCTACTTAAAAATTCTGTCATATCGCTTCCGTCCCTGTACTTTACCCTTCCGTTTTCAACCTCGAGGGTGTGATACGCGTTAAAGTCAACGAGGACAAATCCCTTATCGGTAATAACCTTTACCCTTCCCATCTCGTCCTCTTGGGCTCTTACGTAAAGGTATCGGGAGAGCTCCTTAAGGTATGCGTCCCTCCTGTTTAAAAGTGTCTTGTAATCCTTTCCTCCGCTCTGGGCGTAAGCCAGGGTTATCTCCCTGTTTACTTTGTAGAGCTTTTTAAGAAGCTCGTTAACTCTGTTTACATACTTTTTTAGAACACCGTCAAGGCTTTGGGAAAGGTTTGTAATCTGTTTATACCTGCTTTTTATTGCATTCACGAGAGTCTTTGCAGATGATAGTAGGACTGACTTTGCACCTTCGTTCGTCGGCTCTTTAAGAAAATCCTCGTAAGCCTTGAAGAATTCGTTTACGTAATCCTCAATACCGTTCCCGGCTTGAAAGAGAGATTCAATTTGAGAAAGAACCTCATTCCTCTCTTCAAGGGAACTAACCAGTGATAGTTTCTCGTTCCTCAGGTTTATAAAGTTGAAGTTTTGGACTCTTCTCACTTCCTCAAGGGTTATCCCTGCGTAAAGGTCACTCTGGATTAAGGGATTTTCCCTCGCGTAATTTTCATCTTGAGCGTTGGCTACGTTTCTATTCCTCACCTCTATGGCTTTTCTGTAAACGTCAAGTGCTTGAGCTATTATGCTAAAAGCACCTCCAAACATCACCCCACCCCGTATAACTTCATAAACACCTCTAGGTTCCTTTTCAAGAGCCTCTTTACCTCTTCGTAATCCTCAATAACTTCCTTTACCTCTTCCGGTTTGGCATTTTTTACTAAGTTCTCAAGCTCTTCAAAGTCTTTCTCAAGGTTCTCGTAGTCAAAGGGGTTTTTAAGCCTCTCCTTTAACGCTTTAAGTTTTTCCTTCAGCATACAAGATATTTAATCGGAGATTAAAGGAGGAATTTTATATGAGAAAATTATTATAAGGAGGTGGGAAGTTATGGAAAAGAATATGGCTCTCTGGGATAGGGTCATAAGGATTATTCTTGCTATTGTTTTCCTTTACCTTGCAATTACCAACGGAGGGCTTTACTGGATTTTAGGGATAATAGGGATAGTGTTTATAGTAACTTCCGCTATAGGGTTCTGTCCCCTATACAAGATACTCGGCTTTAGAACGGGGTGAAGGTACTCGGGGTTGATTACGGAACCAAGCGTGTAGGTATAGCTGTAGGGGACGAGGCGCTCGGTATAGTTTCCCCGAAGGAAGCGGTAAAAACCGAAAGAGCTATAGAAAGAATAAAAGAGCTCGTTAATAAGGGAGATATAAAGAAAGTAGTAGTGGGTTATCCATTAACCTTAAGGGGGAAGGAAGGCCAAAGGGCAAAACTCGTTAAGAAGTTCGTAGAAAGGCTAAAAAAAGAGATTCCTAACGTTGAGGTAGTTCTGTGGGACGAGAGGTGGACCACAAAGGAAGCCCTCTCAAGGCTTGAGGGATTATCTTACAAGAAAAAGAAGGAGCTAAAGGACGTCATCTCGGCTGTCATCATACTTGAAGAATACATAAGCTCTTTGAGGAATAAAATTTAATTCTGATGAAGGAGAAGGAGGTTCTTCACGTTGCGAATATGACGAACGGACTTATTGTTTATCCCGATTACGACTACATAGTTTACTTTCCTTCATCTTACACCGCCGCAGGAACACCTCTTTACTTTCCCGAGTTTGCGGTTCCCGTTGACCTCATAAAAGCCCTCCTTGAGGAAAAGAGGGTTATAATGTATGACGCAACTGTTCACGAAAATAAGGAGCTTACCGATGCTTTCCTGAAAGGTGTTCCTACCTTCTTAATGGCTTTGAACAGAGCTCTTCACGGGACGAAGGGACTCCTTGAAAAGGTAAATCAAGGCTATAAAGTCTGCCCCTGGCAGACACCCGATATAATTCATCACGCGGTTTACAGACTTCCTAAGCATTATTACAAGTTTCTAAAGAAATGTGTTAAGCTTTTTGCCCCCGAAAAGAGAGGAAAGCTCTGGATATCCATACCCGAGAACGTTGAGCTAGTGGTTGAAAAGATAGACAGACACCTTAACGATAACTACGAAGAGATAGCAAAGATGATTAAAGAGGGGAGGTCCATAACCTCTTTATGACCTTAATCAACGGATAACTTCCCTTTTTGCCTTTAATATCATTATCTAATGGGTATTCTTGACAAGATTTTAAAGAAGAAAGAAGAGGAAAAGGAAAGCTCTGTAGAGCTTACCGTAGGTGAGATACATCTCAGGCATGTTCCCGTAAAGAGAGATCCCGATGCAAAGATAGAAGAGTACTGGATAGAGACCCTTGACGTATCCGAAGATGCTTATTGGGTTCTGGTTGGAAGAAGACACGGAGTTTTCCAGCTCTACGACTGGACGGGAAACTTACACAGACTCCCCTCAAAACCACCCGCTCAATCGGTAACCGATATCGTTTTTAGGGGAAAATATCTCGGGATTGTAGCTCCCCCTTACCTTGTTATATACTACCTTGAGAACCCCAAGGATCCAAAAACCTGGAAGAGTGTAAGAATATCCCAAGAGGGATTAAGACCTACCGGTGGGCTTGATATAAGGAAGGGAACATTAGCCTTCGGTGTAGTAGGGGAGAAGGTTTACGTAATAGACCTCACGGGAGACCTCACCCAGACAACCGTTGATTTTAAGAGCACATTTATATACAGGGATGCGGAAATAGGAGACCTTAGAAGTATAAAGATACTTCCTAACGGGAAACTGTTCCTTAGCGGAACACAGGGGAGCAGCGTTTTCTCCATAGGGGGAAACCTCCTGAGGAAAATTCCCTATGCGGGAAACAGAGCGGTAGCCCTTTACGAGGATAAGGTTTACATAGCTGACAACGAGAAACAGAAGATAGCCATTTACGACGCCACACTTGATAGGATTGAAGGGGAAATAGACCTAGTTCACAGGGCAGGAAGGATAGACGTTTCTCCCGACGGCGGTTACCTCTTTACCGCGGACGAGGAAGAAAACAGGCTCGGAATTTATAACCTTAAGGAGAACACTTTTATTGATTTCGTAGAGGGATACGGATACAGTATCGTTAAGGTTGCACCGGACGGAAGCGTATACACCTCAAGGTATGAGGATGCTGAAGGAAAGAGGTATTACTACCTTGAAAAGTTTGAAACAAACCTTATAGATTTTGTGTATCCGAAGGAAAGGCAAAAGCAGATAATAAAAAACGCTCAAAACATATATAAAGAGTTTAAAAAATACATAAGTGAAGCTAAAACGGAAGAAGAACTCGGAAAAGTAAAGCCCCTAGAGGAACTTGAGAGCATAAACGTTCCGTTGAAAGAGGTAAGAAGTTTAATTCTGAAGGCAAGGGAAGAGCTGTCAAAGAGAAAGCTTGAGGTGTTTATAAACACCCTTAAGGAAAAACTCAGGAAAGGGAATTTTACGGGTAAGGATTACACAAAACTGAAGGAAAAACTCGAAGAAGTAAGCGAAGACTGGAAGGAAAAACTCCAAGAGCTTAAAGAGGATGCGGAAAAGTTCTTTGAAGAGAAACTAAGGGAGCACCTCGGAAAGGTAAGGGAAGCGATAACAAAAGCGAAAATAACAAACTTCACCGATATGGAAAGCCTCCCGGAGGTAAAGGAAACAAGGAAATTTATCTCAACCCTCCCGAGGGAGTTCTCAAACTATGCAAACGAAGAGCTTCTAAAAACCCTTCAGGAAAGGGTAATTGAAGACAGATTAAAGACTTTTTCCATAAAACTACTTGAGGATAAGGTCATCTTCGGAAGGGAAGAGGTAGAGAAGTTTAAACCACAGCCCGTAAGGTATAAATGGCACCTAAAGGTTGAGGATAAGTTTGTTCAAGATGGAAAGGTTTACGCAAGAATAGCCTTTGAGAGGGAAGACGGTTTATTGGTAGAGCCAAAAAGGTATAACAACGTTGTTGAACAAGACAGCGTAAGGCACTTTCCCGAATGGGTAGGAAGGTATCTAAAGCATCTAAACGGTCTTTGTTCAACTGAGCCTTACCGTGTTCCTGATTTCGTTTCCTTTGAGGAGACTCCGTGGTTTGTCCAAAACCTTGAGAGGTTTACCGCTCTTGTCAAAGAACAGCTCACCTATCAGGAGGGAATACTCATACTTGAGGGGGATGCGGGAGTAGGTAAAAACTTCCTGGTTGAGGTCTTTTCCGCATTAACGAATAGACCTCTGTTTATAATCCCTTGTAACTCAAAGATGGAAAAAGAGGACATAACTTTTGTCTACGAGTTTGACCCAAAAAGGGGAACAAAAAGGGTTTACTCTGACCTTGTAAAGGCTCTCAAAACCCCGGGAGCGGTTATATACCTTGATGAGATAAACACTCTGCCTCCCTCGCTTGTAAAGATATTCAACCCTCTTTTCGACTACAGAAGGTATTTAGTCCTTTCATACGGGGAAGTTGTAAAAGCAAGACCCGACGTAATACTCGTGGGAGGGATGAATCCTCAGAACTACCTGGGAGTTTCCGAACTTCCCCAGGATATAAAGTCAAGAGCGGACATAATGTACGTTGATTATCCTCCCTTTGAAGACGAAAAAGGTTTTTATTACCCCGATGAAGCTTTAATTCTCAGGGATTACGTTGATACTCTCTCACCCTTGAACAAGGAGGAGTTTACATACCTCTGGTATTACGTCGTTAATGACGTAAAGACGGAACTGGGAGAGAAACTAAGAACACCTGAAAGGGAAAGGGATATAAGGCTTCTCTTTGAGCTCCTTAAAATTGCCAACGAGATAAGGAAAGCCTACAGGGCATACCAAACTCAGCAATCTGAGGAACCCGTTGAGTTTGTATTCTCCATCAGGGACACAATAAGGTGTGCAAGAAGACTAAAGAAATTCGGAGATGCTAAGAAAGTTGTAATAGAAACGATAATTCCGAAAATTAGCTCGCCCCTTGAGAAGGAAATAGTGAGAAGTATAGTGGAGAGGGTTTAAATTAACTTACTTATGGAAGAAAAAGAGTTCAGTGGAATAAACGTAATACCCTTGGTTGATATTATGCTCGTCCTCCTTACTATCGTTTTGACAACCGCTACGTTCATAGTTAGGGGTGATATTCCCGTTGAGGTTCCGAAAGCCGAAAGCGGGAAAGCAGTTCAAGAAAAAGGAGTTGTTATAACGATAACCTCTGAGGGTCTTATCTACTTCAACTCTCAAAGGGTATCGTATGAAGAGCTTAAGGAAAAACTGAGCGGTTTGAAAAATTCAATGCCCGTTGAGATAAGGGCTGACAGGTCCGCAAAGGTAGAAAGTCTCGTGAAGGTTCTTGACCTTTTGAACGGTCTCGGTTTTAAAAACGTCAGTTTAGCTGTGGAGAAATCTGCTTAAATTAATTCATATGAAAGAGGTTGAACTAAAGATAGAAGGTATGACATGTATGCACTGCGTAAACACCGTAAGGAAAGCTCTCCAAAATGTTGATGGTGTTTCCGAAGTTGAGGTATCCCTTGAGGAGAAAAAGGCAAGTGTAAAGCTTGAAAAGGAGGTATCATACGAAACTTTGAAAAGTGCTGTAGAGGAGTGGGGATATAAAGTGGTAGATTAATTGAAAATTATTCCTAATTGATACAAATTTAAAATTAGTTATGCTGGAACTTAAGGGTAGGATTTCGGAACTTAGAGAACGCTTTGAGGACGTAAAAAAGGTATTAAAACCTGAGAAGCTTAAAGAGGAACTGAAGAAACTTGATGAGAGAATGTCCGCTCCCGGCTTCTGGAATGACCAAGAAAAGGCAAAGGAGACTGTGCAGAGGAGAAAGTGGGTAGAGGAAACCCTTGAGAAGTTAGAGAAGCTTGAACACTCAATAAAAGACGTTGAAGAGCTCGGGGAAATTACACCCGAGGAGGATACGGAAACCTGGGCCATGATAGACGAAGAAGTAAACGCTATAGAGAAAGACTTAAAGGAACTTGAGCTCAAGACATACCTCTCTGGGGAGGTTGACCATAAAAACGCATACCTCACGATACAGGCGGGAGCAGGAGGAACAGAGGCCTGTGACTGGGCGGATATGCTCTTCAGAATGTATAAGAGGTGGGCGGAAAGAAAAGGTTTTGAGGTTGAGATAGTGGATATAACACCCGATGACGTTGCGGGAATAAAGAGTGTTACGATGCTCGTAAAGGGTCCTTACGCTTACGGATACCTGAAGGGTGAACAGGGAGTTCATAGACTCGTGAGGATTTCACCTTTTGACGCAAACGCAAGAAGGCATACTTCGTTCGCTGCGGTTTCGGTTATGCCCCAGATAGATGAAGAGATAAACATAGAGATAAAACCTGAGGACCTAAAGATAGAAACTTTCAGAGCTTCGGGTGCGGGCGGTCAATACGTTAACAAGACCGATACAGCGGTAAGGATAACCCATATACCCACGGGTATAACGGTAAGCTGTCAACAGGAAAGGTCCCAATACCAGAACAAGAAGAAGGCGCTTGAACTTTTAAAAGCAAAACTATACCAGCTTGAACTCCAAAAGCTTGAGGAGAAGAAGAAGCAGTATGAGGGAGAAAAGACGGATATAGGTTGGGGTCACCAGATAAGATCCTACGTTTTCCATCCCTACAAGCTCGTTAAGGACCTGAGAACGGGATACGAGACCGGAAACGTTGATGCGGTAATGGACGGTGAGATAGACGAGTTTATAGAGAGCTACCTTAAGTGGAAAAAACAGAAAGAAAAAAACAACTAATCAAGCTGTAAAAACAGCTTCCTTGCCCTCTTTATTTTCTTCAAACCCTTCAACCAACACGCTGAGCATCTTTGCAGCTTCAACCAAGGTGTAAGTTAACACCTCGTCCCTGAGCATAAAGGGAAAGGGAAACTCGTATATGACTTTTGCGTATCCCTTTTCAAGCTTTACGTTAACGCTTAGCGTTCCTCTATCAAAATCCTTTTCAACCTCGTTTGATATATCACTTGTGGGGATAACCTTTATACCCCTCAGGCTAAACTCTTTCTTTAAACCCGTTAAGTAGTCTCTCGGTTCCCTGCTTTCCCTGAGGAGCTTAAACACCTTTCTGAGGTTGTTAAACATCCTTCTTTCCCTTTCAAACCGCGAATACTCGTTTAAGAGAGTTTTGTAATCTTTCCTGAGTTTCAGTATCCTCCTTCTTTCTTTTTCTATCACGGTTGCATACTCAAAGTTATAGGAACTGAAGAAAACTCCGAGAAACAAAAGAAGGTGTGCGGTAAGAATAAGGGGTGAAGAAAAAAAGTAGTAAAAGGAAAGTCCGAAAGCCGATAGGGTAATTAGGAAGGCTACAGGAGGCTTTCTCCAGGAATATAGGGATATGAGTATATTTAAAACGTAAAGAGTCAAGAAACTTCCCGAAAGGAATATGAAGGCGGGAACTAAAACTACATCAGAAATAAGGGAGGTGAGTTTTAGGAACCTCGGTCTCGTGAATATATATATGTAAACGTTTGTGAGGAAGTAAGCCCCGAGGAGAAAGGCTGAGAGGTAATCTATATTCTTATAAGAAATTATTAGAAAGAGGGAGAGGTAAAGGGAAACGAAAAGCCGAGATACAAAGAATATATCTTTCTTAACTTGTTCCAACATTAATAAAAAAATACCTTAAAAACCTGAACTATGTTAACTTACGGTTTTTTTGTAATTCAGAGCTTCACCTATGAAGGATATGAAAAGCGGGTGGGGGTCAAAGGGCTTGCTCTTGAACTCGGGGTGAAACTGGCATCCCAGATACCACCTGTGGTTTTCAAGCTCCATTATCTCAACAAGTCTTCCATCGGGAGAAAGACCGGAAAAAATAACTCCTTTCTCCTCAAAGGGCTTTCTGTATTTATTGTTAAACTCATACCTGTGCCTGTGTCTTTCGTATACGATCCCCTTCTTGTAAATTCTGTGTGCGAGGGTTCCTTCTTTTATCTTACAAGGATAAGCTCCCAGTCTCATCGTTCCGCCGAGCTTATCTATATTCTTCTGTTCCTCCATTATGTCTATTACGGGGTGGGGTGTGTTTGGGTCAAACTCCGTTGAGTTTGCTCCTTCAAGTCCGAGGACGTTTCGTGCAAACTCTATAGCCATCAGTTGCATTCCGAGACATATACCGAAGGTAGGTATATTGTTCTCCCTTCCGAACTTTAGTGCTTCTATCTTCCCTTTTATTCCCCTTTCCCCGAAACCTCCCGGAACTATAATCCCGTGTATGTCCCTCTCAAGTTCTTTGACATCAAGAACTTCAGAGTTTTTCAAGATTACATTAACCTTAACCTTGTTCGCTATACCCCCGTGCAGAAGAGCCTCTATCACGCTTTTGTATGAGTCCCTGAGCTCTACGTATTTACCCACAAGGGCTATGTTCACCTCGTCGTTGGGATGCTTGAGTATGTTTACGACTTTCTTCCACCTTCCGAGGTTAACTTCCTTACGTTTTAAACCGAGTTTCTCGGTTATGATCCTGTCTATTCCCTGTTCTTTGAGTTTTAAGGGAACTTCGTAAGGGGACTCAAGGTCCGGTGCGGATATAACCGCATCCTCTTTTACGTTTGTAAACAACGCTATCTTTGACTTTATACCTTTAGGAATCTCTCTGTCAGAACGGCAGATTATTATATCGGGCTGTATACCTATGGCTCTTAACTCCTTTACCGAGTGCTGGGTGGGTTTTGTTTTTAACTCACCTACAGCCTTTATGTAAGGAACGTAAGTGAGATGAATAAATACGTAATTTCCGCTACCGAGCTCCAGGGAAAGCTGACGAACCGCCTCAAGGAAAGGAAGTCCCTCTATGTCCCCTACCGTTCCCCCTATTTCCACCAGGACTATATCGTTGTCTTTTTCAACCTTCCTTATGGACTCTTTTATCTCTTCGGTTATGTGAGGTATCACTTGAACGGTTGCACCGAGGTAGTCTCCCCTTCTTTCCTTATTTATAACGTTGTAGTATATCCTTCCCGCAGTTACGTTGTTATTCCTTGTCATTACCGCATTCGTGAACCTCTCGTAATGTCCGAGGTCAAGG
The DNA here is from genome assembly GCF_056494385.1 of Aquifex sp. Lineage (NCBI taxonomy): Bacteria > Pseudomonadati > Aquificota > Aquificia > Aquificales > Aquificaceae > Aquifex > Aquifex sp. The sequence continues at coordinate 29,447 of NZ_JBSLZM010000024.1, forward strand.
TCTGTTTCCGCCCCGTCCTCTGTCACGTAAACCTCACCGTGCTGGTAGGGACTCATCGTTCCTGCATCAACATTTAGGTAGGGGTCAAGCTTCTGGAGGGTTATCTTGTATCCCATTTCTTCAAGAATCGTGGCAATTGAAGCAGAGGTTATACCCTTTCCCAAGGAGGACAGGACACCGCCCGTTACAAAGATGAATTTAGCCATGTATGAAAATTATAAATTCTTGAGTTCCTTGTATTTTCTTTTAACAAAGTTAACAGCTTCCTCCTTCGTTCTTACCTCTCCCTCTATCTGGGCGTCTATTAAGGCTTTTTTGAGCTCTCCTACGATTTTACCGGGCTTTATGCCCAGTATGTTCATTATCTCGTTTCCGTCAAGCAGGGGCTTTAAGGCGTTTTTATCGTATTCGTTTCTCTTAAAGCTCTCAAGCTCGGATATGGTCTCAAGGAGAGCCTTTACGTCTTCTTCCTTGTCCCCGCTGGCGTAAGCGTCCGCTATTGAAAGAAGGAATAAATGGGGTGCTATATCTTCGCACTCCCTCCAGAAGTTGGCCATACCCCTTCTCTTTAGCTCTCCCTTCTTGAAGGCTTCCCTAAGGTAAAAAGGTCTTAGATGGTATCTTACGAGCTTTGCTATGAACTCCGTTACCTCGTCTCCCCACCTTAGTTTTTCCCCTACCTCCCTTACTATATTTGCCCCGACCTTATCGTGCTCGTAAAAGGTTACCTTGCCATCCCTTATCTTAAAGGTGTAAGGTTTCCCTATGTCGTGAAATAGGGCTCCCCACTTTAGAAGCTCAACATCCGTAAACTCTCCGAGATAGCGTTTCCTTCCGAAATCTTTGAGAAGCTCACTGCTCAGATATCTTGCCCTTTCCTCAATTACCTTCTCAAGGAACTCAAGGGTTTTAAAGGTATGTTCATCCAAGGGATATATGTGGTGTTCTCCCTGGTTCTTTATCTCCTTCAGCCTTCCGAACTGGGGAATGATAGCCTGTAGAACCCCATATTCGTAAAGCTCCCTGAAAACTTTGTAAGATGTTTTCTCCTTCATTATCTTAAAGAGTTCGTGGGTTATCCTTTCGGGTGCGGACTTCATTACGAGTGATGGATTTTCCTTAACGAATGAGTAGAAGTCCTCCGTAAGCTGGAGGTTTTTCTCAACAGCTATCCTGAAACCTCTCAGTATCCTTACTGGGTCTTTCTTCAGATTTTCAAGGGATACCGGTCTCAAAAGTCCTTGCTCGAGGTCCTTTATGCCTCCCGTAGGGTCAAATACTATGGTTTGCTTTGCTCCTATGCTGAGGACGTCGTCAAGGTTAACAGCTATGGCGTTTGCGGTAAAGTCCCTTTCTTTAAGATCCTCAATTAGCGCTTTTTCAAGGTCCTTTCCCTTCAGAGGAGAGAAGTCAAAACGATACCTGTAGGGAGGTAGGTGTAAAACAACTGTTGCTATTACAGGTCTCTTTATGAGAAATCCCTTTTTCTCAAATACGAAAAAGTGTCCCCCTATTCTTTGTGCAAGTTTCTTGGCAACCTCAACGGGGTCCGCGGTTGTTAAAAAGTCAACGTCTATGTTGTAACCTACGGGTTCCCCCAGTATCCTGTCCCTCACCCATCCGCCTACTATAAAGCAGTAATCCTCCCTCGGAAGAACCTTTGCAACGTCATCAAAGTAAGAGAGATAAAAGTTAAGCCCGTGGAGTGTGTGTTTTCCCGAAGAGACTATTTCTATATCCATGAAAGATAAATATATCTTTTCTTCTCCGTAATGTTCAGTAGAGTACTCACCTTAAAAACTTCATAAAAATTGATTTATAACTCAATTTAACATAAAATTTAGTTATATGAGAAACGTCAGGTGATTTTGGTCAGTGGAGGTGGAAGATGAAGCAGGATAAAAGCGTTCAGGTGAGCAGAAGGGAGTTTTTAAAGCTCACCGCAGCGGTTACCGCTGCAACCGCTGTCGGAATTCCCGTTCCCGAAGAGGTTATGGCTGCCGCGGGAGAAGCCCAGAGCGGGTGGCAGTGGGATAAGGCGGTATGCCGTTTTTGCGGAACCGGATGCGGGATAATGGTAGCTACGAAGAACGATAGAATAGTTGCGGTAAAAGGAGATCCACTTAACCCCGTAAACAGGGGACTTAACTGTATAAAGGGATACTTTACCGCAAAGATAATGTACGGTGAAGACAGACTAACGAAGCCCCTTCTCAGGGTAAACGAGAAAGGGGAGTTTGACAAGAAAGGGAAGTTCAGGCCGGTAAGCTGGCAAAAGGCTTATGAGGTTATGGTGAAGAAGTTTAAAGAAGCCTATAACGAGCTCGGACCGGAAGGTGTGGCAATATTCGCGTCCGGGCAGTACACGGTTATGGAGGGATATGCGGCCGCAAAGCTTATGAAAGCGGGTTTCCGCTCCAACAACATAGACCCCAACGCAAGGCACTGTATGGCATCCGCGGTTGCGGCATTCATACAAACCTTCGGTATAGACGAGCCCGCAGGATGTTATGACGACATAGAACTTACTGACACCTTTGTGGTTTGGGGTTCAAATATGGCGGAGATGCACCCGGTCCTATGGGCAAGGGTTCTTGACAGGAAGCTCTCGGACCCCGAAAGGGTTAGGATAGTTGTCCTCTCAACTTTCAGGCATATGACTATGGACGGAGCGGACATAGACATAGTTTTCAAGCCCCAGACAGACCTACTCATACAGAACTACATACTCAGGGAGATAGTCTATAACCATCCCGAGGCAATAGACTGGGACTTCGTAAACAATTACTGTGCCTTCGTGACCGGATACATAGATATAGGCTACGGCATGAGGGACAACCCCGACCATCCTAAATACAGCAAAAAGGAAAAGGAAACGATGATAAAAGAAGTTGTAAAGGTAATTTCAAAGGATGAGGCAAAAGCCCTCAGTGTTTACGGCCTGAAAGAAGGCGACAAGCTTGAGATGAAACACAGAAAACAGGCGGGCAAACACTGGTTAATAACCTTTGAGGAGTTCAAGGAAGCCTTGGAGCCCTACACTCTTGACTACGTCGCGGAGGTTGCAAAGGGAGACCCAGACGAACCCCTTGAGGAGTTCAAGAAGAAATTAAAAACCCTTGCGGAGCTCTACATAGAGAAGGGAAGGAAGGTTGTTTCCTTCTGGACTATGGGATTTAACCAACACACAAGGGGAACGTGGGTAAACGAACAGGTTTACGCAATACACCTTCTTCTGGGTAAGCACGCAAAGCCCGGAAGCGGAGCATTCAGCCTGACGGGACAACCCTCCGCATGCGGAACGGCAAGGGAAGTTGGAACCTTCTCCCACAGGCTCCCCGCGGATATGGTTGTCTTTAATCCGAAACACAGGGAGATAGCGGAAAAGATATGGAAGATTCCCAAGGGAACTATAAATCCAAAGGTTGGTTCAGACATAGTCCAGATAATGAGGGATTTGGAAGACGGAAAGATTAAATGGGCTTGGGTTCACGTCTGCAATCCGTGGCAAGATACCGCAAACGCAAACCACTGGATAAAAGCAGCGAGGGAGATGGATAACTTCATAGTGGTCTCGGAAGCTTATCCGGGAATATCCGCAAAGGTAGCGGACCTGATACTTCCCTCCGCGATGATATACGAAAAGTGGGGAGCTTATGGAAACTCCGAAAGGAGAACCCAGCACTGGAGACAACAGGTTACACCTCCCGGTGAAGCTATGCCGGACGAGTGGCAGATTATAGAGTTCTCAAAGTTCTTTAAACTGAAAGAAGTCTGGAAGGAATGGAAATTAAGGGACGGAACGGTTCTCCCGAACGTCCTTGAGGAAGCGAAGAAGATGGGATATGACCCCGAAATGACTTTATACGACGTTCTATTCTCCGAAGAGGCCTTCAAGAGAACAATACCCCACGTTGACCTGAGGTGGCCCCAACCCGTAGCTTACAACCCGGAAACCGGAAAGCTGCACCCCAACACGACCGCAGCAGGGGATGGAAGAAAGGTTATAGGTGTAGATGGAAAACCCTGGAAGGGATACGGATTCTTTGTTCAGAAGGCTCTGTGGGAAGAATACAGGCTATTCGGTCTGGGACACGGGCACGACCTTGCGGACTTTGACACCTACCACAAGGTGAGAGGGCTGAGGTGGCCGGTTGTTGACGGAAAAGAAACACCCTGGAGGTTTAACGCAAAGTATGACCCTTACGCAAGAAAATATGGAAAAGGAAAAGAGTTTGCCTTTTACGGTCCCGCGTTAAAGAAGATACCCAAAGGAACACTGCCAAAACTTGAGAACGGAGAGTGGAAAGTTGAGTTCGGAGAACTCGTTGACCTTACCAACAAGGCAAAGATATTCTTCAGGCCCTACATGGAGCCCCCGGAAGTTCCCGACGAAAAATACCCCTTCTGGCTTTGTACGGGAAGAGTTCTTGAACACTGGCACTCGGGAACTATGACCATGAGGGTCCCCGAACTTTACAGGGCTATGCCGGAAGCTTTCTGCTACATGCACCCGGAAGATGCTAAGAAGCTCGGTGTGAAGGATGGAGACCTTGTATGGATTGAGTCAAGAAGGGGAAGGGTAAAGGCAAGGGTATCAACCCGTGGTAGAAACATGCCTCCTAAGGGACTCGTATTCGTCCCGTGGTTTGACGAAAGGGTTTACATCAACAAGGTAACCCTTGACGCCAGATGTCCTATATCAAAACAGACCGACTACAAGAAGTGTGCTGTAAAGATTTACCCCGTGTGAGGTAAGCTATGACAGATAAAAAACCCGACTCCAAACGCAGGAAGCTCCTTGTGGGCTTCCTGCAGGGCTTTGGATTTTCCTTAATAGGAGGTGTCGTTTGGTCTGCTATAGTTTACGAGAACAAAGGTGACCCTTTGGTCCTCAGACCGCCCGGAGCCCATAAGGAGGAGGAGTTTTTAAAAAAGTGTATAAAGTGCGGGCTTTGCGTTGTTGCCTGTGCAAACAGGGATAACGTTCCCAGAGATAAAAGGGGAAATAAACTCGTAACGCTCAGGCTGGCTACACCCGGGGACGGAAAACCCTTAGGAACTCCTTACTTTATTCCCCGAGAAGTCCCCTGTTATATGTGCGAAGACGTTCCCTGCACCTATGCCTGCCCAACAAAAGCCCTTGATACAGAACTTCTGAAAAATGAAAAAGGAGAAGTGGACGTAAGCAAGGCGAGAATGGGGGTTGCGGTAATAGACTACCACAGCTGTATAGCCTACTGGGGACTCCAGTGCGATGCCTGTATAAGGGCATGTCCCCTTATGCATAAGGCGATATACGCCGACCTAAGAAGGAATAAGAGGACAGGAAAACACGCAATGCTCGTTCCCGTTGTTGACCCTGACTACTGCACCGGTTGTGGTTTGTGTGAGCACGCGTGCCCCACAGATAAAGCCGCCATATACGTTCTCCCGAGGGATATAGCTCTCGGAAAGATAGGAAAGCACTACGTAAGGGGATGGATGGAAAATGAGGAAAACGTTGAGGAAAAGATAAAAGAAAGGGAAAAAGAACTAAAAGGCTGGCACCCAAAGAGTCCCGAAGAATACTTGAATACGGAGGACCTTCTGAATGAGTAGCACAGCCCTTTTAAGAAAGGAAGAGGAAAGAGAAAAGGCGTTTCTCCTGAGGTATAGATATCTCATCCTCAGGAGGGTATCCCAGCTTACTATAATCGGACTTTACCTCGGCGGAAACTACCTCGGATGGAAGATTCTTCAGGGAAACCTGAGCACATCAAAGCTCTTTGAGGTAATTCCCCTTTCGGACCCTTACGCTGTTCTCCAGATGTTTCTTGCGGGAACGCTTGTAGGAACTGACGTGATAATCGGAGCGGTAATAATAGCGATATTTTACGGACTGATAGCCGGTAGGGCCTTCTGCAGTTGGGTGTGCCCCGTTAACATATTTACGGACATAGCGAACTGGCTCAGGGTAAAGACAGGACTTCACAGGGAAGAAAAAAGAATTCCCTTCCCCCGTAATGTAAGATACTGGTTTCTCGTTTTGGGACTTTTGCTTTCTCCCATTCTCGGTGTTCCCGCATTTGAGTTTATCAGTCCGGTATCAATAACCCATAGGGGAATTATTTTCGGTATGGGGCTGGGGTGGAGCGTTATACTTGCAATATTTCTCTTTGATCTCTTCGTCGTTAAGAACGGGTGGTGCGGGCACGTCTGTCCCCTCGGGGCTTTTTACTCCCTCCTTTCAAAGCCGGCTTCCCTTGTAAGGGTAGGATACGACCTTAAGAAATGCACCGAGTGTATGGAGTGTAAAAGGGTGTGTCCCGAGGTTCAGGTCCTCTGGATGATAGGAAAGGAGAACAAGCCCGTTCTTTCCGGAGAATGCACCAATTGCGGGAGGTGTATAGACGTATGCCCCGAGGAAGCCCTTTTCTACACCCTTAGGTTTAAAAAGTCGGGAGGTGATAAAGATGCGTCTTAAAAAGTTTGCTTACCTGGTTCTTGCTTCTTCCTTGGTTCTCTTTGCGAAGGAGGCTATTTCTCCCAAGGAGCTCGGAATAAGGAAAGGACCCGTTGAAAAGGAAGTAGTAAACCCCCCAAAGGTAGAGTATCCGAAATCTCCCCCCGGAGCTTCCAAGAAGTTCCGGAGGGCTTACGAGAACGCACCTCCTCAGATACCCCACAGTATAGAAGGAATGTTTCCCATTACTCTCAAGAACAACGCTTGTCTCAGCTGTCATATGCCCGATGTCGCTAAACAGATAGGAGCAACACCCCTTCCGCCCACCCACTTTATAGACTTTTACCATCTTCCCGAAGGAAAGGTTCTTAAACTGAGTGATATTGATAAAGCACGGTGGAACTGTCTCCTATGCCACAGACCGCAGGCAAACGTAAAACCCGTGGTAAAGAACTTGTTTAAGCCCGAGTACAGGGTTCCACAAGCCAAAGAAAGATCAAGACTTCACGAAGTAATCTTTGAAGGAACGGGTAAAGGAAAATGATACTTCTCCTCCTTATTCCCCTTCTAGTTTTTTCCCTAAGCGTTAAGCTTGAAGGAGCTATAACCGATATAGCGGTTTACAAGGGAAAAATAGCAGTTGGAACCGAAGCGGGAAAGCTATACATACTTTCGGATAACTTAAAAGTGCTTTCTGAAGTTGAGTTCCCCGAGTTTACCGACTTTATGGGAGAGAAACAAAAACCCAAAGTATTTAGCGTGGACTTCTACAACGGTAAGGTTCTTGCCGTATGTGAAGACAACCTCGGAAAGAGCACCGTTTACCTGTATGAAAATAACCGTTTGAGACCTATCTTGAAGCTAACAGACGCCAGAAAGGCTATGTTTTACAAAGAACATGATATTATTGTCGGAACCATATCAAACGAGGTATGGAGATACAACCTAAAGGAGGGGAAAACCCTTTACAGGTATCTCGTATTCAGGTTCGTTTTTTCGGACTTTGATATGAACGAAGAAAGAAACCTGATAGCCTGGGGGGATGAATCGGGAAAAGTCTTCTTTATAAACCCGGAGAACGGAAAGTTAATAGGCGTTGCCACCGAAGGAAATAAGGACAAGATTTTTAAAGTAAACTTTGCGAGGAATAAGGTAATCTCAGGAGGAAGAGACAAAAAAACGGTTATCTATGACTTGGGACAAAAGGTAAGAAGTAAGGAAACATGGAGGAAAAAGCTTGATGCCCCCTCCCTACTCAAGAACTTGAAAACCCCTTTCATAAACAGAAAGCTTGAATTTATACTCTTTCCCGAAAAAGTTTTTGAAACGGACTTTATGGTTTTTGCAGTAGCCCTATCTCCCGGAGAGCATTATGCGGCCTACACCCCCGACGACAGGGGAACGATCAGAATCGTTAGGCTTTCTGATTTCTATAAGCTTTCCCTGGACACCGGTTGCTTTATAAACACCCTTGAGTTTATAAGCGAGGATAAGCTCGCTGTCGGATGTGTAAACGGAAATCTAAAAATTCTGGAGGTGAAAAGATGAATATATCAAGCGTAGTTGTAAGGTGCAAGCCTGAAAATTTAAAGGAGGTTCTTGAATCCCTTGAGAACTCAGGAATGTGCGACGTTTACTTTTACGACGATACGGGAAAGATAGTCGTGGTCATAGAGGCGGAAGACGTAAAAGAAGAGGTATTTAAGATGAAGGCTATTCAGAGCCTTCCTAAGGTTCTTTCAGCAGAGCTCATATTCTCTTACAGCGATGAATGGGCAAAGGCGAAAGAATACCTAGACAGGAGTAAGGAACGGGTTCCCGATATACTGAACGACGATAAGGTAAAGGCGGAAGACATAAAGTATCAGGGGAGGGTGCCCAAGTGGGTTTAAACCCTCTTTTTATCAAGTTTTATGAGTTATTTATTAAAAACTTGTCTTTTTGTGAATAAACGCTTACTTTCATAATTAGGAGGGGTGAAAAATGAAGTTCGGTTGGCTTGAGGTTACCGTTGCAACCCTTTTCTTAACCATAGTTCTCGGAGCTGTATGGACCCGCGGAAGGAACTGGCTTGACCCAGAGTTCTGGAAGCGCTACGCCATAGTAGGCTCTTCCATCATGTTCCTAACCCTTATAATCCTCACCTTTGACACACTATCAAAGGTAAAGATGGGAAGTGACAGGGTTCCACCACCTACGGTAATTAACTACAAAATTGACTACAAGTTTGACCCGGAAAAGGGATACTACAAGCCCGTAATAGGTCCAGAAAAGGAGCTTTTATTCGGAAAGGAGTATACGGAACAGGAGGCTGAGGAACTCATAGTCAAAGGGAAATTAGTCATTCAAAGCAGGGCCTGTATGGACTGTCATACCTTCCTCGGAAACGGAGCTTATTACGCTCCTGACCTTACAAAGGCATGGTTAGACCCCAAGTGGGAAAAGATAATGATTCCCGCAACTCAGTCAAAAACTAAGGAAGAGGCTATGGTTAAGTTCCTTATGCATCCCGATAAATACGCAACTTGGACCAGGAGGATGCCCAATCTCGGGCTTGACGAAGAAGAGGCGAAGGCGGTTGTTGCATACCTCAAGTGGATGGCCGCAATAAACACGAACGGTTTTCCGGACCACTTTGGTGAGTCAAAGCTTGTGAAGTTCTGATAAAGGGAGGTGTAAGCTATGGAGAAGCTTTTGACGAGACTTTGGGGAGACATCTCAGGTCTTCCCGAAGGTAAAAAAATAGCCCTTATGTACTGGACCGTTGCTATAGTCCTTTTCGGCGCTCAGCTCCTCTTTGGTGTTATAGCCGCCTACCAGTATATTAACCCGGACTTCCTTTACACGGTAATGCCCTTCAACATAACGAGAATTCTTCACATAAACGCTATGGTCGTTTGGCTCATAATGGGATTCATAGGCGGAATTTATTGGCTCCTTCCCGATGAAACCGGTAGGGACGTAGTCGGTGCAAAGCTCGGGAGGATAGGTTTTTACCTGCTCACGGGAGCGGTAGGAATAGTGGTTCTTGTTTACATACTCGTTCAGATAGGAAAGGGAAACTTCTTTACAATGTGGTTTATTAACGAGGGAAGGGAATACATAGAAGCCCCCAGATGGGCTGACCTCGGTATAGTTGCGGTAATGGGCATAATCTATTACAACGTTCTTGCAACCGTTTTAAAAGCAAGGAAGATAACGGGGCTCTTGGGTGTTCTACTTATAGACCTCATAGCTCTTGCGGGTTTATACGTAGCGGGTATGTTCTTCACACCAAACATAACAGTGGACCAGTTTTTCTGGTGGTGGGTTGTTCACCTCTGGGTTGAGGCAACCTGGGAAGTTCTCGTAGGAGTCCTTATGGGATGGGCTTTAATGCACGTCTTGGGAACACCGAGAAAAATAATAGAGGGATGGTTATACCTTGAAGTTCTCCTCGTATTTGGAACGGGAATTCTCGGACTCGGGCACCACTACTACTGGATCGGAACTCCCGAATACTGGCTCGGTATAGGAGGATTTTTCTCCTCGTTAGAACCTCTGCCTCTGGTTGCTATGATTGTTCACGCGGTTTACGACGCGGGCGTTCATAAGCTCCAAGCGGTAAACAGACCTGCACTCTTTTTCATCTTTCTCCAAGCTTTCGGAAACTTCTTCGGTGCAGGGGTTTGGGGATTTATGCACACCCTACCCCAGATTAACCTCTACTCCCACGGGACCCAGATGGCACCCTCCCATGGGCACCTTGCGTTCTTCGGAGCTTACGTTGCAACTAACCTTGTTCTAATGTATATAGCCCTACAGTACATCAGGGCGCCGCATGGTCCCATACTTGACAGCAAGCTATGGCGTATAGCATATATAGGGATGATTACTACAATGGTTGGAATGGTCGGAGCCCTATTAGTTGCCGGATTTGCTCAAACATTCTTTGAAAGAGCTGTAGGAGGTGCCACCTGGCAGGACTTCATAGTGACTCAGATGCACCCCTGGGTTAGAATTCCTATGTACTGGAGACTCGGCTTTGGAATATTATTTTTCCTCTTCTACTTCGTTCTGGTCTACGACATGCTTACTATAGGAAGAAGATCTGAGGCTACGGAGGTGAAACCGGCATGATAAAGAATCCCTTTGAAGTGCTTTTTGTTCTCGGCGCCGGCTTCTTTTACATACTCTTTGCCGGAGCCTATGCTTTTTCTTATACCGTATTTAAGATGAGCGGAAAGAACCTCTACAAGCAATTAATGTTTGCATTTTTGGCAGGTATGCTTTACACATCGTACATTCTTACCACAAACGGTATATTTGACCCCTTCTGGAAGTGGCTAATAACCATAGCTACCCTCGTTTACATCTTTATACCCTTCGGAATGTGGAAAGTAGTTCTAAAGATAGAGGAACACGAAAAGGAACTAAAGAGGAAGGGAGAATCCTAATCACCCAGCACCCGCCTTTTGTATATCTTCGTCGACACGAGAAGTGTAGTGAGAATTATCGGGCCCAAGAATATACCTATAAACCCGAACTTTATAAGCCCTCCTATTGTGGCAAAGAATAGAGCTACGTAGGGAAGTTTTATACCTTGTTTCATTACGAGGGGTCTTACTATGTTGTCCATAGTTGAGATGAATAAAGTTCCGAAGATGAGGAGCGTAATGCCTTCTTTTATTCCTTTCGTAGCAAAAAGATAAATATCCATCGGAATCCATATAAAAGCTGCACCAAAGGGAGGAATAAACGCGGCAAGAAAAGTAAGAATACTCCATATTAAAGCGAAGTTCACACCCACAAGGGAGTAACCTATAAAACTCATAATAGCTTGAGCTACGGCAGTTCCTACGGTTCCGTAAATGACTGCGAGAACCGTTTTATATATAGTTTTTAGAATTACCTCAAGGTCTTCCTCCTTCATAGGAATGAGCTTTAGCGCTTCATGGAGAATTTTATTTCCTTCCCTTAGTATGAAGAAAAGGGTAAGGAGGAATACAAAAGCGTTAAACAGTCCCGTGCCCGCGGTGTAGACGTAATTCCTGAGTTTATCCCCTATGAAGGTTATAATTGTATTCACAGTGTTTAAAACTGCCCTTCTGAACTCTTCACTCTGAATGTAATCAATAATGGGTTCCATGGTTTCCCTGTTGTTCTTAATGTAGGGGTGTTCCTTTATTATGTTTACGTAGTCGTTGATACTGTGGCTCTGGATGAAGTTTATAACCTTCACCGAGAAAAGGATTATCTGTTGAGTTGTAACAAAAGCTATTATTGTAAGGGGAATTAGAACTACGAAAAACACCAGGGCGGTTAAAAGTAATGAGGAAAGTGTATCGTTTTTTAATTTCTTTCTGAGTATACCGTGGAGGGGGTATATAACTATTCCAAAAACTATAGCCCAGAGTATAGGTTTAACGAAGGAAGAAATTGTATATAAAAACAGAACGAGTAAAGAAAGAAAGAAAAAAAGGTATACGAAGAAGTGTATACCGGCCACCTATTTTATTTTATCCTATCCCCTTGACTTTACGTATTTTTCCCAATTTTCGGGGTTGAAGGGAGAAACTTCCCTTAACCAGTTAATTACCTTCGGAAACTCCTCAAGTATGTAGTCAACATCCTCTTCCGTATTTTCTCTACCGAAGGAGAACACAACAGAACCGTTAGAAACTTCCTTAGGAACTCCTATAGCACTGAGAACGTGAGACTGCTTAAGTGCGAGTGATACACAAGCAGAACCGGAAGCGGTTTCTATACCCATAAGGTCAAGTCTGAGGAGCATAGCTTCTCCTTCAACGAAGTGAACAATTATTGAGAGGTGGTGAGGTAGTCTTTGTGTGGGGTGTCCGGTAAACTCTATGTAGTCAACTTTTTCCTCAAGACCCTTTCTCAGTTTATCTCTGTAATGGGAAAGTCTCTTCATTCTGTCGTCAAGCTCTTTCATTGCGAGTTCAGCAGCCGCACCGAAACCGACAATACCCGGAACATTCTCCGTTCCCGCTCTTACTCCTCTTTCCTGCGTTCCCCCCTCTATAAGGGGCTTTACCTTAACACCCTTTCTGGTCCAGAGAGCTCCTACACCTTTTGGACCATACATAAGGTGAGCGGTGAATGATGCCGCGTCTACACCCCAATCCTTAACATCAACAGGATAATGTCCGAGGCTCGGAGCTGCATCCGTGTGGAATATAACCTTGGGGTTCTTCTCCTTTGCAGCCTTTACAAGTTCCTTTATGTTCTGTATCGTTCCTATTTCCCTGTTTGAGTGACCTATGGAAACTAAGACCGTGTCCTCTCTTACCGCTTCCCTTACCTGTTCCGGGTCTATTAATCCGTATTTATCGGGCTTAAGATAGGTAACTTCCCATCCTTCTCTCTCAAGGGTCTTACAAGGGTGGAGTATGGAGTGGTGCTCTATCTCGGTTGTTACTATATGTCTTCCCCTTCTCTGGTATGCCTTTGCTATACCCTTTATCGCAAGGTTATTAGCCTCTATACCGCCCGAGGTGAAAATTATTTCCTCGGGAATGTTCGCGTTTATGAGCTGGGCAACCTGTTCCCTTGCCCTTTCTATAGCCTTTTTAGCATCTTGGCCAAAGCTGTGAAGAGATGTAGGATTCCCGAATATCTCTCTGAAGTAGGGTAGCATAGCCTCAAGAACTTCTTCCGCAACCGGCGTAGTAGCTATATGGTCTGCATAAACTACCCTCTTTCCCGCTTTCGTTTTAAACATCCCTTTACCTCCTTACTATTCTCTTAATGATATGCCTACCTTCAGTAAAAACCTTGATAAAGATTCACTTAAGCCCCTTGGTGAACCACCTGTGCGAGAACTTTCGCTATGCTTATGAAGGCCTTTGCCACTTCGGAATCAGGGTGAGATACAACTATGGGCTCGCCTTTATCTGACTTTTCCGCAACTTCGGGGTCTATGGGTATGGATCCGAGTATCTTTAAGTTATAAGTGCTTGCGAACTCAGCAACTTTTCCTTTCCCGAATATGTAATACTTCTGCTTATCGCTCGGACATATGAAGTAAGCCATATTTTCAATAACACCCAGAACGGGGATGTTAACCTCCCGGAACATAGAAACCGCTTTCCTCACGTCCGCAAGTGCAACATCTTGGGGAGTAGTTACGACAACCGCTCCGGTCATCTCAACGTTCTGGGCGAGTGTTATCTGAACATCTCCTGTTCCCGGGGGTAGGTCCATTATTAGGTAGTCAAGGTTTCCCCATTTGGTGCTAAAGAGAAACTCGGTTATAGCTTTCATGAGCATGGGACCTCTCCAGATTATGGGGGTGTCTTCGGAGGGAAGCATAAAGCCTATGGAGAGAACCTTTATACCGTATTTCTCTATCGGAACAAGTCTCTGGAACTGGTCAACGGTAACCCTTTCACCTTTTAGGCCGAAAAGTGTTGGAACGCTGGGTCCGTAAACATCCGCATCAAGGAGGCCGACCTTATATCCGAGCTTTGCGAGTGCCAGAGCCAGGTTCGCAGCAACCGTTGATTTACCCACTCCTCCCTTACCACTTCCTACAGCTACTATATGCTTCACTCCGGGAACCTGTTTTCTCGTAAACATAGGCTGCTGGGGTTGGGGCGGATGCTGAGGCTGACCTTGGGGTGGTGCCTGCTTTACGGGAATTTGAGTCGCTTGAGGCTTTGAAAACTTTATATCAACCTTCTGAACATCGGGAATTTCACTCAGAACTTCTATAGCCTTGGCCCTTATAACATCTTCAAGCCCTTCCTTGGGAGGCTCCATAACTATTGTGAGAACGTTCCCGCTCATCTTTATGTCCTTAACAAGTTGAGCGAGATTCTTATCTATACCCACATCTTGTAGGGTTTCCTTCTTCAGAGCTTCTATGATATCCTGAACTGCCATCTCTTTACCTCCGTTTTTAAATTTAGTTCTTTACCTTCTCTTTACCCAGGATATAGGTCCGTAATAAATCTCGGAAGAAGCGATTCCTATATTCTCCGAAAGGGATGGGTGGGAATACATGGTCTTTGAGGCAAACTCAACGGTCTTTGCGTCCTTTATCATGTGAACAACTTGGTGGATCAGCTCTCCCGCATGGGGACCAACTATGTGGCATCCGAGTATTTCTCCGGTCTCGTCGTCCGCCACTATCCTGACGAAACCCTCGTTCTCCCCGTCGTCCATAGCCTTGGGGTTTGAGACAAAGGATGCAACTCCCACCCTTACTTCTATGTCTTCGTCTTCCGCTTGCTCTTCCGTGAGTCCGACGGATGCAACCTCAAGGGCTGAGTATATGATCTTTGGAATAATTCTGTCGTTCTTCTTCCAGTCTCTTTCCCCGAGCATATGGGCTACCGCTATCTTTCCTTCATACATTGATTTGTGAGCGAGCATGAGGGGAGAGGTTATATCACCACACGCGTAGATGTTCGGAACATTTGTCTGTGAATACTCGTTAGTCTTTACAAATCCTCTCTCGTCAAGCTCAACACCTACTTCCTCAAGACCTATTCCCTTTGTGTTGGGTTTCCTTCCAACACCGAGGAGGATAAAGTCCGCCTCAACTTCTGTCCCGTCGGTGAGTTTTGCCTTCACACCACCGTTCTTCTTTTCCCAGCTCTCAACGGATGTTCTCGTTCTTATATCAACCCCCAGTTCCCTTAGCTTCCTTGCGAGATACCTCCCGCTGTCTTCCGGAATATCGGGAGAGGGAAGTAGTCTGTCCTTAATCTCTACAAGAACGACATCACTTCCGTATTTTCTGAATATATATGCGAACTCAACACCTACCGCACCGCCGCCTACTATTAAGACTTTTTTCGGTATATAGTCTATATCCCATATCTGGTCTGTATCTACAACATACTTTCCGTCAGGAACGAGGTTTCCTATTGAGGTGGGAGAAGAACCCGTTGCAACGAGTATATACTTAGCTTTTAGCTCTTTTTCCGCACCTTCTACGAAAACCGTATTGGGGTCCTTAAGAACCCCTCTTCCGTAGTATATAGGAATTCTTAACTGCTGGGCAAACTTCTTAAAGTTCTCCCTTATTGTTACGACTACGTCGTCCCTTCCCTCTTTGAGTTTCTTATAGTCAAGGTCGTAACCTTTTGGAATTATCCCGTATCTCTCCATCTTCTCAAACTTGTCAAGCAGGTAAGCCCCGTGCCTCATATACTTTGAAGGAATACAACCCCTGTTTAAACAGTTTCCACCGACGGTTTCCGGTGAGAGCTCAACGAATGCAACCTTCATTCCTCTTCTGAAGGCGTAAAGTCCCGCTTCGTATCCTCCGCTTCCCGCACCGAGTATTATCAAGTCGTATTCCATTCCCTTACCTCCGAAAGGGCTTTGTTTCTAATTGTATCCTTAAAATACTCTTATGGCTATCTTATGGGAGTTATACAGTGGAAGGGACTTTGACGTTAAACCTACTCTTGAGAGGATAAAGAAAGCCTGTGAGTTTATCGGAAATCCTCAGAAAAACTATCCCGCAATTCTTGTGGGCGGAACAAACGGAAAAGGCTCAACCTGTGCCTTTACGGAAAGAATACTTAGGGAGCACGGTTACAAAACGGGGTGGTTCGTCTCCCCTCACTTAATGAGTGAAAACGAAAGATGGAGGATTAACGGAAAGGAAATAGAAGAAGAGCGACTCAGATACTACGTTAAAGAGCTTAATAAAGTTTTTGAAAAGTTTAACCTTACATACTTTGAGGCTGCAACTCTCATAGCGGTTAAGTTCTTTGAGGACGAAAAGGTAGACGTTGGAGTGTTTGAGGTGGGAATGGGGGGCAGGTGGGACGCTACAAAGGTGGTAAATGCTGAAGTGATAGGTATAACGAACGTAGAAAGGGACCACACCAAGTGGCTGGGCGGTAGCGTTGAAGAGATAGCCCTTGAGAAGCTCCAGCTGTATAGGGAAGGAAAGCCTTTAGTTCTCGGAACCGCTCGTTATCCCCTATACACTAAGGCTTTGGAGCTTGGCTTTAAGGGCCTATTCGTTGCAGGT
Organism: Aquifex sp.; assembly: GCF_056494385.1. Classification (NCBI taxonomy): domain Bacteria; kingdom Pseudomonadati; phylum Aquificota; class Aquificia; order Aquificales; family Aquificaceae; genus Aquifex; species Aquifex sp. Next base: position 45,889 of record NZ_JBSLZM010000024.1, read on the forward strand.
ATTGACTATGAGTATTCCGGTAATGTTTCAGGTTCAAGAACATTTCTTGAAAACTACTTCTCCGAAAAGTTTTCTATAAGTAGAGTCGGGTTATCCCTATGGGGCAAGTGGCAGATAGATAACGCTTCCACTGCATTAACCCTTTGTTCCCTTTTTACGAAACTTAAGGAAGATAAAGTGAAAAAGGCCCTCTCGGAAACAATCTGGGAAGGAAGGATGGAGGTTTTAAGGGAAAATCCTCTACTTATGGTTGATGCTTCCCATAATCCTTATGCGGTTGCGAAGGTTATCAAGGAAGTTAAAAAACACTTTCCGAGTATAAATCTTGCATTCTCAAGCTTAAAGGGAAAGGAGTGGGAACTGAGTCTTAGAATTATAAAGAATTACTTTGATGAAATATACATACTTCCGATAGATTACTACAGGGCGGAAAAGCCCGAGAATATTGAGTCTTTTGCAGAAAGTATCGGGCTGAGAACAAAAAGGTTAAGTCCTGAGGAAATAGTAGACAGAAAAGAGGATATCCTCGTAATAGGTTCTATATACCTAATAAGTGATGTAAAAAAGATTTTTAAAAGGCCGTCAAGCGACATTTCGCTTTAGTTCTTCAACTTTTCTTTTTAGCTCTTCTGCTTTTTCCGGGGTCTTCACCGTGAAGCACTCATCAAACACGGCGTAGGGACAGTGGTCCCTGCAGTATTCGTGGTCAAGGCGCTTGAAGAGCTCACCTATTGCTTCACCTTTTGCGTTAAACACAAGTTCATGGTTAACCACTTTGTCAAAACCTGCATTCTCAAGAATGGGATACACATCACAACCTATATTTGCAAAAGCTACTTCTACATCCTTATTTCTGAGGTCTTTAACGAGCCTTACTATCGTCTGAGCCCCTGTTGCATCAACGTAGTTCACCGCTTCCATATCAATGAGAACGAACTTTAAGGGTCTCCCGTTAAAGAGGGTATCCTCAACCTTCCCCAGTATGTAGTCGTAAACGTATTGGGCGTTTCCAAAGTATATTGACATGTTCGGTCTTATAAACATTATCTGAGGACATTCGGGTAGTCCTTTTTTCTCAGCGTTAACGAACGTTCTCGTAACCGGGTCCCTGGTTAGTGTAACTATGCGGGGATACATAGTCTTGTAAACAAAACTACCCAATGATAAAAGAACACCGAGGGTTATGGCGACCCATAAATCCATGAAGAATACCGAGGCAAAAGTGAGCCCTGCAACTACTCCGTCAATCTTGTTTATCTTGTAAAGCTTGATAATGTCCTGAGGTCTTATTAAGTTTATAACAGCTGAGAGGACTATTGAAGCAAGCGTAGCTTTGGGAAGATAATAAAAGGCAGGTGCAAGGAGGAATAAAGTAAGTCCAACAAGTAGTCCCGATATTACGCTCGCAAGGGGTGTAACAGCCCCGAGGGTGTAGTTTAGAGAAGAACGGGAAAAGGACCCACCTGCGGGAAAACCTTTAAAGAAAGAGACTGCAACGTTTGCAAGTCCTTGGCCTATTAGCTCTTGGTTAGGGTCCCACTTGTCCCCCACCCTTACCGCAAGGGTTTTAGCTATAGCCACAGCTTCTATTAGACCGAAGAAGGCTACTACGAAAGCACCTCCCCACATCTTACTCATTGTTGCAAAGTCAAGGGGCGGTGGCTCGGGATTCGGAAGACCTTGAGGGACTTCACCGACTATGGCAACACCGAAGTTGTATAGCTTGAACTGATAAACAATAAGCGAGGTAACTATAACCGCTATCAGTGCACCGGGAATGTATACGCTAATCTTCCTTGATATCCATATTAGGAAATATGCAAGTATACCTATACCGAGCGTGTAGGGATTTGTCATTTCTAGCTTACTTATTAGGTCAACAACTACGTCAAATATGTGCGTTGAACGTTCTATCTTGTATCCGAAGAGATGTCCGAACTGAGAAAGGGCTATCACCATAGCACCTGCAGCGGTAAATCCGATAACGACACTGTTTGATATGAGGTCAACTATAAAACCCAGTTTAAATAAACCTACCGTCAGTCTTATCAGACCAACCATTAAGGCAAGGAGGGACATATACTTAATCCATTCGGGAGTTTGGGGTTCAAGACCTATACCGTATAAAACTGAAGCTGAAAGTAGACAGGTCATAGCAACGGGACCTGTATTCAGATACCTTGAACTTCCGAAAATAGCAGCTACGATTGTCGCTATAAAAGCTACGTATAGCCCGTGAATGGGGGGCATCCCGGCAAGCATTGCGTAAGCCATGGACTGGGGAACGTAAACCGCCGCTACGGTAATACCGGCAATGAGGTCCCTTATGAACTTACTTTTGTCATAGTGTTTAAACCACATTATAAAGGGGAACTTAAGACTGAAAGATACGGTAATGGCCGGAACCTCCTCAGCTTTTTTCATAGTGTAAGTTATTTTAAATGAACCCTTACGTTAATCATATATAAGAAATTCTTAATATACTCATTACACTAGTTAATTGGAAACAAAGTGTTTATGGGGCAGGCAAGCAAAAGGTTTAAGCAGGGGAACGAACAGTTTCAACAGCCGTACACGTCTCTTGGAAAGGGGTTAAAACCGGAAAGGTTTAGAGGAGTTATTGATGCTTAAATGGTGTACTACTCCGATAAGTTCCTTAAAGTTTTGAACGTTTTCCTCTTTCATAAAATTCTTAATTCCTTCAATAACCTTAAGGGGTGCAAGGGGGTCGTAAAAGTTTGCAGTTCCTACCTGAATCGCACTCGC
>NZ_JBSLZM010000025.1:0-21062 GCF_056494385.1 Aquifex sp.
TCCATGGATTAAAGGAAGGGGACAGAGTCGTAGTTAGGGGAACATTCCTTCTTGACGCAGAAGCGCAGATAAGAGGACTATACGGAGAAGCTGCAGCACCTGTTCACCACCATCACCATGCACCCATACAACCCCAAGAACAACATAGGGAACATAAACATCATAGTATGCCTTCCCAGCATAAACACTCCGACGAGCCTATCCAAATGCAACACGAAAATAGTATCAAGGACCATAAACACATGGATATAGAAGAAAAGAACAGAGGAAAAGCCCATGAGCATATGCATATACACCAAAAACATGGCCATGAGGAAAAAAGGGATGAAATTAAGTACCATAATGGGGGTCACAAACATTAACCTTTAGGAGGTGTGTTATGAAGTTTTTAACTCTCTTTTTGGCTTTCTCTTATCTCATATTTGCTAATGTAGTTCTTGAGGCTTTCTATAATCCCCGATGCGGTTGCTGTCACAAATACTTCAAAAAGTTAGAAAAGGAGGGATTTACCGTTAAACGAAATCCTATATCCTACAATGAACTTGTTCAACTTAAAGCCCACCTGGGCATACCTTTGGACAAACGTTCATGTCATACAATGCTAACGAGAGACGGAAAGATAATAGAGGGACACGTTCCACCCAAAGCTATAAAGGAAGCCCTAAAGAAGAAAAACATAAGAGGAGTTTACTCCCCCCATGGTCAAAAAAGTGCTATGGGAGATTATGAGGAAAACTATGAATTTTTCAAGTGATTACTTCTTTCTCTTAGGTGCTAAGACGAATATCATAAAGTTCCCCTCCTTTTTCGGGGGAACTTCTACTTCAGCTAAATCCTGAAGCTCGTTTATTATCCTTTCCGCGAGCTTCTTTCCGAGTTCGGGGTATATGTTTTCTCTTCCCCTGAACCTCAGCCATACCTTTACCTTGTCCCCTTCCTCAAGAAACTCCCTCATGTGCTTCAGTTTTACCTGGAGGTCATGTTCGTCTATTCTTACCTTCATTCTTATGTCTTTTACCTCTATCTGGTGCTCTCTCTGTTTCTTTCGTGATTCTCTCTCCTTCTTCTTAAGCTCGTATTTGAACTTTCCGTAGTCCATTATCTTACAAACGGGTGGATTAGCCTGTGGTGCTATCTCTACGAGGTCAAGGCCTTTTTCTTCTGCAATTTTTAGGGCCTCCTCTAGGGGAACTATACCTATCTGCTGACCGTTTTCGTCAATAAGTCTGCACTCCTTCGCCCTTATCTGTCTGTTTACCCTATACTCCTTTAACTTACCCATACAGCCTCCTCTATAACGTTTTTATTAAGACATAACTTGCGATCAAGAAGTTAATAAATAGAATTAAAAGGGATACGTAAGACATATTCCTGAACTTTACCCTATCAGGGTGATAGTAATCAAGCTCTTCAATATTTCCTAACCTTCTCTTGAACTCCTTTAGCTTCTTTGACCAAAGAACGTTAACCGCCAAGCCTAAGATTAATATAAGACCTTTTAAAAACTCAAACAACAGTGTGTAAACCAGGAGAAGAATAAAGGAAATACGGTAAAACCTCCAGAGAAGTTTTCCGTAAAAATGTCCCGCCAAGTTCTTACTTTTTTCCGTTCTGAGAAGAACGGGTGAAACTACAAATATTAGGAGAAACAGGGAGCCCGTGTAGAGAGAAAGGATATACTCAGCCATGTTTTTTTCTTAACTTCATCAAGGCAAGCCTAAACAAAAAGCCGGAGAGGAACATAACGGTTATTATACCTATGAAGGCAAATAAAAGTAAATACTTCATATCACCCTCTCTGCGTGTCTATTTGCATGACACTGGATATTTACCGCAACAGGAAGTGAAGCTATATGACAGGGGTACATCTCAACCTTTACATCTACAGCTGTAGTCGTTCCTCCGAATCCCATGGGGCCCCAGCCTATTTTGTTAATCTCTTCAAGGAGTTCCTCCTCAACCTTAGCTATAAGGGGGTTTTCATGTCGTTTTCCTACAGGTCTTAGGAGTGCCTTCTTAGCAAGGTAGGCACAATACTCAAAGTTTCCCCCAATTCCCACACCTACCGTGAAAGGAGGACACGCGTTAGGACCTGCGAGTTTTACCGTCTCAAGTATAAACTTTTTTACTCCTTCCCAACCGTCCGCCGGCTTTAGCATTGCAAGCCTTGAGGTATTTTCGGAGCCGGCTCCCTTAGGTGCTACAGCTATCTTTATCCTGTCGCCCGGAACAACCTCGTAATGGACTACAGCAGGTGTGTTGTCCTTCGTGTTTTTCCTCTCAAAAACAGGGTCCCATACCATTGAGGCCCTGAGATATCCCTCTTGTGTTGCTTCCCTGACACCTTCGTTTATGGCTTCTTCAAGGGAGCCACCTACTATGTGAACGTCCTGTCCGAGAAAGACAAATATAACGTCAACACCCGTGTCTTGACAGTAGGGCATACCTTCTTTTTCCGCTATTTCCGCATTCAGGAGTATCTGTCTGAGAACTTCCTTTCCAACTTCGGACTCCTCCCTTTTTAGGGACTCCTGGAAGGCTACCCTAACCTCTTGAGGTAGTTTACAATTAGCTTCTATAATAGCCTCTCTTACAGCGTTCTTTATCTCACTTACGTGCACTTCCCTCACTTAGTATCGCCTCCGCAACTTCTACAGTTTTCCTAACGGACTCAACAGAACGCTTCCACATTTCCCTTTCTTCTTCTATCATAGGCACTTTTATAACTTCTTCAACCCCATTTGACCCGAGTTTCACCGGAACACCCACACAGAAGCCCTGAACACCGTAATACTCTCCCGCCTCACCGTCAAGGTAAACACTGCAGGGAAGTATCCTTTTGCTGTTTTGAACAAAAGCCTCAACCATATCAACTATAGCGGCTGCAGGAGCGTAATAGGCGGACGTTCCCATAAGGTTAACTATCTCACCACCTCCGAAACGAGTTCTTTCAATTATCTTCTCAAGTTTATCCTTAGGAAGAAGGTCCTTTAAAGGAATCCCTCCGACGTTTGATATGGATATGAGAGGGACCATCTCGTCCCCGTGTCCTCCTATAACGTATGCGTGTATGTCTTTGGGAGAAACCATAAGTTCTTCGGATATGAAGGTTTTAAACCTTGCGGAGTCAAGGACTCCGGCCATACCCACAACCCTGTTTTTAGGAAAACCGAGGAGCTTGTAGGCCACGTAAGTCATTACGTCAACAGGATTCGTAACGACGATAACTATCGCATCGGGAGCAAATCTCTTTATCCTGTTCGCTATCGTTGAGATTATCTTTATGTTGGCCTCAAGGAGGTCCTCCCTGCTCATTCCCGGTCTTCTCGGAAAGCCCGCTGTTATCACGACTATATCCGATCCCTCAAGGGGTTCGTAACCCTCACCCTCCGGCGTTACTGTGTATCCCTCAACCTTTGCGTCTATGTCCATAGCCGAAAGCATCTGTTTTATATCAAGAGCTTTTCCCTTTACGGGTTCAAAAACTTTTTCTTCCGTCTTCCTCGGTATATCAAACATCTTGACATTCGCTATGTTTCTAAGGAGGAGAAGGGAGGCAACGTGCTCCCCCACGTTCCCCGCACCGACTATGGATACGGTTTTCTTCATTCTCATGCATTTACCTCCCTCTTTTGTTTGTTCTTTATGTAGTTCAGTCTTCCTCCCGCTATGAGTATTTCCTTCTGTGCGGGGGTGAGGTTATAGGTGCAAAGGATTTCCTCTCCCGTTGTCTTGTTTATCACAACTATATCCTCTCCCTTCTGGAGTCTCTCTATAAGGTCGGGAATTTCTATCTCATCCCCGAGGGAGAACTTATCGTAGTCTTCCTTATTCTTGAACTCAAGAGGAACTATACCGAAGTTAACGAGGTTTGCGTGGTGTATCCTGGCGAAGGATTTAGCTATAACCGCTCTCACTCCGAGGAATCTGGGGGCGAGTGCAGCGTGTTCCCTTGATGACCCCTGTCCGTAGTTCTCCCCACCTATTATTACCCCTGCCTTTCCTTTTTCCTTAAGCTTCTTCATCCTTGGAACGAACTCGGGGTCTACATAGTGGTAAACGTATTCGGAAATGGCGTATATGTTTGACCTTAAGGGTAAGATTTTTGCTCCTGCAGGCATTATGTGGTCGGTCGTTATGTTGTCCTCAACTATTAGGGCAACTTCTCCCTCTATCTTATCGGGCAGCGGTTCAAACTCCGGCAAGGGTTTTATATTCGGACCCCTGTATATTTCAACCTTTTCCCTTTCTTCCTTGGGGAGAGGAGGAATAAAGGCCTCGTCCCCGTAGGGGAATTTCTGGGGCATCTCAATCCTTACCCACTTCACACCTTCCCTCTTGGCGAGCTTCCTGGGGTCTATAATCTCTCCTGCTATTGCCGCAGCTACACAGGTTTCGGGAGATGCAAGGTATACCTTAGCATCGGGTGTTCCCGCTCTTCCCTTAAAGTTTCTGTTGAAACTTCTTACGGACACACCGTCAGTAGGTGGTGCAAAGCCCATACCTATACAGGGTCCACAGGCGCTTTCAAGTATTCTTGCTCCCGCTTTTAGGAAGTTAAGAAGTGCCCCGTTTTGGGTTATGAGCTCAAGGGCTTGTTTTGAACCGGGGGCTACCGCAAACACTACATCCGGGTGAACCCTTCTTCCCTCAAGGAGTTTTGCTGCCCTCGTTAGATCAACAAAAGAGGAGTTTGTGCAAGAACCTATTACGACCTGGTCAACTTTTATTCCCTCTATTTCCCTTACGGGAACTACGTTGTCCGGAGAGTGGGGTTGTGCTATGAGGGGTTCAAGCTCGGATAGGTTAATCTCTATGACCTCGTCGTATTCCGCATCGGGGTCAGGGAGAAGCTCTATCCAGTCCTCTTCCCTTCCCTGAGCCTTAAGGTAAGCCCTCGTTATCTCGTCGGAGGGGAATATTGATGTGGTAGCTCCGAGCTCCGCTCCCATGTTTGTTATCGTAGCCCTTTCGGGAACGGAAAGCTCCTTAACGCCCTCTCCGAAGTACTCAAATATCTTTCCGAGACCGCCTTTTACCGTAAGTCTTCTCAGGAGTTCAAGAATAATGTCCTTAGCTGTGACCCATTCGGGCATTTTTCCTTTTAGGTGGACTCCCACTATTTTGGGCATCTTAAGGTAGAAGGGCTCTCCCGCCATAGCCGCCGCAACGTCAAGACCTCCTGCACCTATTGCGAGCATTCCCATACCGCCCGCCGTAGGAGTATGTGAGTCGGAACCTAAAAGCGTCTTTCCGGGCTTTGCGAACCGTTCAAGATGAACCTGGTGACATATTCCGTTTCCGGGTTTTGATAGCCAAATTCCGAACTTCTTTGCCACGCTCATTAAGTACTTATGGTCGTCTGCGTTTCTGAAGTCGGTCTGGAGCATGTTGTGGTCTATGTAAGATACCGAAAGTTCTGTCTTCACTTCGGGAACGCCCATAGCTTCAAACTCAAGGTAGCACATAGTTCCCGTTGCATCTTGGGTAAGGGTCTGGTCAATCTTTATCGCTATCTCTTCTCCCGGCTCCATCTTGCCGGAAACAAGGTGGTTCTTTATGATCTTCCAAGCCACTGTTCCTTTAGCCATACTAACCTCCTTTCAAAACAATTTTAAAATACAGTTTTAAAATTTTAAAATCCCATAAGCTCCCTCAGCTTTTTATAAGGGTTTTCACTCTTCATCAAGGAGGTTCCAACGAGAAAGGCATCAACCTGGTGGTTCATAAGTTCAAGAACTTCCTCCCTTTTACTTATACCGCTTTCGGCTATAACAAATCTTGCACCGAGCTCTTTTACTTTAGGTGCAAGCTCCTTGCTCCTCTTTATATCAACCTTAAAGGTTTCAAGGTCCCTGTTGTTTATCCCTATTATCTTTGCTCCGACATCAAGGGCTCTTTTCGCTTCGTCAAGGGTAAAGACCTCAACGAGTGCGGACATCCCGAGCTCCTCGGAAAAACGAAGTAATTCCTTTAGTTCTTTTTCAGAAAGCATTCTAACTATGAGAAGGACAATATCCGCTCCGAAAGCCTTCGCCTCAAGGATGTTAACCTTATCAACGGTGAAGTCCTTTCTCAAAAGGGGGAGCTTTACCGTTTCCCTTACTCTTTTAAGGTCTTCAAGAGAACCCTTAAAGTAATGGGGTTCGGTGAGGACGGAAATGGCTACAGCTCCTGCCTTTTCGTAAAGTTTTGCCTGTTCCTCGGGTCTTACCTCTTTGATTGAACCTTCGGAAGGAGATGCCTTTTTTACCTCCGCTATTATCTTTGTTCCGCAACTCACGAGGGATTTCTCAAATTCGTAGTGCTCTTTTCTTTCCTCAATGAGTTTCTCAAGCTTTCTTATGTATTCAGGAGATGTGTTAAGCTCCTTTTCCTTTAAGGCTCTTATCTCTTCCAGAAAACCCATACTTTATTAACTTAACAGTTGTTTCTTCCCTAAGTAGGAAAAGAGATAAAAAGTATATGATTCCGAAGAGGGGAATGAGGAGAACGTGAAAGGCAGGATTTTTAATATTTTCCTTTGCAAAAAGGATAAGTATAGACATAATTAAAGTTGAGGCTGAGACTTTCGCGATAAAAGAAGCTCGGGGAAAAATGTTGATTTTCATACGAGCGTAGAGGTAAAGGAGTGAAGATATTGAGGATATAAGCGCGCCTGCGGGAAAGGCAATAACTCCGTATCCGAAGATAAATATAAGTGTTGACGTGACAAAAGCGTCAACGAATACACCTAAGAACGAGGCGTTAACCGGAGTTTTTACGTCACCTTTAGCGTAAAAAAGGGACTTAAAAAGGTGTTGAAGGGAGAAAAAGGGAACGGACAACGCGTAAATGCTAAGCATAGATGCGGTGTAAAAAACGTCGGTCTCGGTAAAATCACCCCTGTGGTAAAGAACTCTGACTATATCTTCCGAAAGGAGGTAAAGTCCTGCTGAGGAGGGAAGGGTAAAAAGGAGAATGAGTCTAACTCCGCTTTTTAGATTTTCCTCTTTCCCCTCACCCGAGGAAACGACCGCGAGGAAAGTATTACTAACACTTATAGAAAAAAGACTTATAGGAAGGAGGTATATCCTGCTCGCATAGTATACGTAAGATATACTTCCGACTTTTAGAAAGGAGGCGAGAAAGGTATCTATAAAGAGGGAGAGCTGGTTTGCGGAAAAGCTACCCAGGGTTAAGAAAAACCTTTTAAGAAAACTTTTAATCTCTCCGTCAATCCTCAAAGAGGGTTTAATAATGCCTTCTTTTTTTAAGAATAAAATTAAGTTTGGCGTTACCTGAAAAACTCCTCCCAGAAGAACACCTGCGACAAGTGAATAACCGCCGAGTTTATGAACAAACAGAACTAATGAGATAATAAAAAATAGGTTAAACAAGGCTTGGGAAACTGAAGGAACGAAAAAGAGACCCCTTACCATTAGAACAGCCATCGTGAAAGCGTAAAGGGAAACGAGAATTAGGTAAAAGAACGTAAACCTTAAAAACTCCACGGCGTAGATATAGGTTTCCTTACTTTTTATGCCGGGTGCTACAACGCTTACGATAATAGGGGAAAAAAAAGCGCCGAGGGCTGCAACAACAGAGGAGAGAAAGACTAAAAGACCAAGAACCTTAGATAAAAACTCCTTTTCTTTCCCGTCCCTTATTTTTTCCCCGTAAATGGGTATAAATACAGCGTTAAATCCTCCCTCTCCGAATATCCTTCTGAAGGTATTCGGAATTCTGAAGGCTATAAAGAAGGCGTCCGATATGTGGGAAGCACCGAAAAAGTAAGCTAACGTTCCGTCCCTTACGTATCCGAGAACCCTGCTCAGGAGTATACCGAGGAAAAGTAAAAGGGAACCCCGGAAGAGACGGGACAAAGCTTTAGTCCATATCCTCTTTTTCTATCTTCTGTTCTTCGGAAAGTTTCTCTACTTCGGTGTCGTAAAACCTTCCCTCAAGTTTCTTGAGAACTTTAGGAAGGGTTGTGTATTCCATTTCTTCCGCGGGAAGTCTGTGAGGTTCAAATATTCCCTGTCTTCTGAGAATATCGGCCATGTCCTGAGCGACCATCCTTGCCTTATCAAAGGCCGGGTCTTTAAACATATCAGCGGGGCCTATTAACTTTCCGTTGGCTATTTGGTACCCAGCGCCAATTACCCTGGGAGGACCGTCAAATCTTGAAGGTCTTGCATCTTCAAAGGATACTGGCATAAGTGGACCGTTGTGTGAACCTCTCATCCAACCCTCAACTATCCAGGGTCTCGCGAATGGCTCAAGTATCTCACCTACCGCGGGAAATCCGCTCTGAGCACGAACTATGAGAACCGGGTCGTCCTTTCCTACGTACTGTCCCGCTATAAGTGAAAGCCTTTGAGTTGACGCAGTAGCAGCTATCTCCCCGTCATAATTCCTGTAGACGTTTTTAACAACGTATTTTCCTACAGAACCTATAAGTGCCAGGAGGTCGTAAAGCTCCGCGGGGGTGTTTAGCTTAACCGCCTTTCCCGTGTAAACGTCAAGGACTTCAAAGGTAAACCCTTCGTGCATCTTAGGGTCTATTACGAGCCCTGCTGTGTTCATAGGGTCTGCAAACATCTCGTAAAGGGGTAAGTTCCACGCACTCGGAGAGGTTTTATCTGCGAAGAAGACTATCACGGGTTCCGAGGGTCTTTCTTCAAACTCCATCTCCGCAACGCCGGGCCCCATACCCTTCACGTTTCCGCTGAAGGTATCCGTAAGTAAATCCTGCCCGGCTCCGTAAAGCTTGAGTTTCTTTGCAACCTCCGTTCCCTTTTCAAAAGCTTCCCAAGCTATCTTGTGAACGAGTTCCGCATCAACACCGTGGGTGTGAGTCATAACTATGGCGATATCGTCACCGCAGGTGAGAATGTCGGAGTCTATAAGGTTACCCTTCTCTACCTCTTTTTCTACATACTCTTTTACTGTGTTAACAACTTCGGGATGTGTGGAAGAATGCCCAACATACCCCCCTATGTCAGCTTTAATAACACTTAACGTAATCTTCATATCTTCCCTCCTTGTTTAAACTTTTAACTCCTCAAGTTTCTTCTCTATCTCGGATAACTTATTTTCAAGTTCCTTCACCTGAGCCATTATTTTAGGACAGTACATTATCTCTCCCTTTGATATGTATTTAGCCCTTTTCTTCAGCTCCTTTATTCTCCTCCTTATCTTCCTGTAGTCCCTAAGGTAGAACCACCTTGCTATGGCGGAAGCTGTCTTTAGTATATCCTTGTCATACCACCTTAGTTCCCTTTTGAACCTTCTTCTTTCCCTTGCAGGTGCGTGTATGCAAAGTATCTGAACTTCCTTTCCCTTTCCGTCCTTAACGAGATTTTCCATAACGGCCCTGAAAGAGCCCTGATACTTTTTCTTTTCCTCTCCTACCTTTGCCCACAGTTCCATTCCCTTACCTCCGTCTTTCCAGAATTTTTTATTTTACAGTATGTCCGTTATCTTTACAGCTCTCTTGCCTTTAACCTCCCCCAGTTCTCCTTTAAACTTTAAAACACCTTGAACGTATACGTCAACCTTATCGGAAACCGATTTTCCCGTTTGAAGTGTTATTTCCTTTTCCAGGTCTGTCACCTCTTTCAAGGGAATTTTCTTCTTTAGAATTGTTACTTCAAGTCTTAAGGGAACACCAAGGAGTGCCCTAAGGAGCTCTTTTTTTTCTTCGGGGTTAGGTTTTGATAGGGTTATCTCTTCTTTTAATTCCTTCAGCACGTATAGGGGAATGGCGATTATAAGCTTTGTATTCATCTCCTCAAGCTCAAGGGAAAACTCACCTAAAAAGTAGTCGTCGTCTGCATCTACGTTATGGATATCCCGGTAAGTCTGACACTCCTTCACGGGTACGGTGAAAAATCCGTTCCACTCTCCCTTTATTACCTCACATAAAGTTTTTATAAGTCTTTGTAGGATGCTAAGTTCTAGTCGGGAGAAAGGTTTCCCTTCAAGCTCAATCGGGGGTCCCCCGAGCATGAGACTTATGAAGTTATAAGCTGTCTTTGAATCAATTATGAAATACATATCGCCTACGTTATTAATCCCTGCACTTAAAAGTAAAAGAGGGGGACTGAACTGGGGGAGAACTTTTGAAAGAGGAGATTCCTTTCTTGAGCTTAACTTAAGTTTAAGGGGTGTAAGTAAAAGCTTCCTTAATTCTTCCTCAAGCTTTTCGGCCAGGTTATTCAGGAACTGTTCAAGCCTTATGTATTTTTTGGGGGATATCTTTTCAAGGGCATCAAAATCAAAGGGTTGCGTTCCCTTCGGGACTTTTTTCTCCCTTTTCTTTTCAAGGGTTTCCATCAAGAGTTCTATCTCTTCTTTTGAAAGAACCTCGTCGCTCATTCGTAAACCCCGTATTTATTAATGAACTCTTCGTATTCCGGAAATTCCCTCACGTCAACAAAGGAACCACTTTCAAAAATCTTGAGTTTGGGAAGTATCGTGAATATAAACTCTGCTGCCTTTTCTGGAGTAAGTTTTAGGGAACGCCTTATCCTTCCAACCGAAGGAAATTTCTCCTCGTCCGCAGACATAACCTCTCTGAGCATAGGTGTTAGAACAAGTCCGGGAGCAACAGCTATAACGTGAGTTTCGGAAAGTTCCCAGGAGTAAAGTTTAAGGAGACAGTTAAAAGCAGCTTTTGATATGGAGTAGGCGTTCCAGCCCCTGTTACAGTTCCTTGCAGCACCCGACGAAATTCCGATAAGGAGGTCTATCTTCACCTTCAGTTCCACAAGCGTGTCTATTATCACCTTATTAGCCCATAGGTTAACCTTCATAACCTCTTCCATCTCGTGGAGAGAGATATCCTTCATATCCTTAAGCTCTCCGAGCACACCGGCATTCAGTATAACTGTGTCTATCTCCTTTGCGTCTTTTAAGAGTTTCTCAACCCATACAGGAATTCTCTCAAGTGCTCTTAGGTCCGCCTTTTGAAACTTTATCTTTCCTTCAAACTCCCGGGGAAGATGCCTGCCTATGGCGTAAACTTCGTAATTTCTTTTTAAAGCTTCCTCAACTAAAGCCTTTCCGAGACCCGAACCTATACCCGTTATAAAGAGCTTCATTCTCTTCCCTCAAAGACCTCGTTTATTACTATTTTTACATTCTCCTCTCCCGCTTTTGCCTGAGCTACACCGTATATGTCACCCTCCTTAAAGCCCGCGGTAGCTTCTCTGGAGAGCCTTGCCATTATTATCAGTTCCCCTTCTATAAATTCTTCCGGGTTTATTTTGTGTTTCCCCGTAATTTTGAACCTGTAAGGGAACTCGGGATTTTTAACCCTTAGCACCGCAACGGGGCGGGCTTTATCGGGTCTCCTTACCGAGATAATGAGGAACTTATCACCCTCCGGGATTTTTTTCTTCAGCTTTTCGTCAATAAAGACAAAACCTTTAACGTATTGTTTTTTATACTTCTCAAGGATTTTCTTACCTTCAGGGGTTTTATACTTTGAGGGAATATCTTGGCAGGAGCTTAGGAATAAAACTGGAAGTAAAAAAATTAAATACCTCATTCAAATAATGATAAAAGGGAAAAAGGAAAAGGAAAATTAAACTTGGCCTTGTTCTTCTAATTTCTTGACCGCTACCGCCAGCTGGTGGAGAAGCTCCGCGGGTGTTTCTACTTGCTCAACTTCCATTGCGTCAATTACCTTCTCAATAGGAAGACCTCTCCAGTAGAGTCCTGCAAGCTTTTCCTTTAACTTTTCCTTTGTCATAGGGAAGTGTTCCCCGTGAATCCTCTTCAGAACTTCAGCAGCCCAACGTATTCCCTTTCTCGTTTCTTCGGGAATTTCTCCCCTTTCCTCAAGGACGTGAACAGCTTCTGCTACACAGTGGAGAACGTCCTTAGGGCTTTCCATTGTATCACAGGGGACTTCTTCAACGACCCTTTCCGCCGGAACCCCCTTGATGCTGAGACCCGAAACCTTTTCCTTTAATGTGTCCTTTGTGATAGGATAATTAACTCCGGAGAGTCTTTTTAAAAGTTCTGCAGTCCATCCGAGTGCTCTTCTTGGCATCTTTCCCACCTCCTTTTAGGTTTTTTTCTACAATTTGAATTTATTACTTATATCATAATTGTCAAGTCTTTTGTAAGAATTACTGATAAATTTCTACTCACTTTTAAGGTAAACTACCGTAACCCCTGCTCCTCCTTCCTTGGGGTAAGCGTCCCTGAAGAACTTAACTTTATCGTTCTTTGAGAGAAACTCTCTTACAGCACTTTTCAGTTTCCCGCTTCCTATTCCGTGAATTATCCTCACAACTTTCAGACCGGAAACGTAAGCCTCCTCTATAAACTTCTCAAGTTCCCTTATCGCGGTTTCCGTATCCTTCCCTACCAGGTTTACCGTGTTCTTTTCAAGAACGGGTGTTTCTATAGGAATTTGTGGTTGTGTTTCTCTTATCTCCTCTTCTGCCTTTTCAAGGTCTTTTACATCAACCCACATTCTTAGGCGGTCGGTTACAACGTATGCCTGATTCCCTTTAACGTCTAGAACCTTTCCTTTTCTTCCCATGAAGAGAACAGTATCCCCCCTCTTTATCTCCTTCTTCGGAGCCAGCTTCTCAATCTCCCTTCTCTTCTCCTCTATGAAGATTTTTATCTCTTTCTTTTCCCGGGACTTCTTGAGAAACTCTTCCGACTCTTGAGTAAGCTTTCTTAAAAACTCCCTTGCCTCTCTGTATGCTTCCTTCCACCCTTTTTTCTTTGCCTCTTCGTACTCCCTTTTTAACCTCTCAAGCTCCTCTTTTTCTCTTTCAATCTGCTTTCTCAGTTCTTCTATTTTTTTATGCTCTTCTTCGTATCTCTTTACGTAGTCCGATAACTTTTCCATAGCCTTTATGTATTTCTCACCGAACTCTCCGATGTGTTTCTTTGCTATTTCTATCACCTTTTCGGGAATACCGTATTTTTGTGCTATGTAAAAAGCAAGGCTCTCCCCTACGGTGTTGTATGCAATTCTGTATAGGGGTCTTAAGGTCTCCCTATCAAAGAGGACACTTGCGGGTGTATAGTAATCGGAACTCGTTGCGTAAAGCTTTATCGGTGTGTGGTGAGTAGTAACGAAGACCCAGGAGTTTTTATCCTTCAGATACTCAAGAATTCCTATACCGAGTGCGGAACCCTCTATGGGGTCAGTTCCTGCTCCGAGCTCGTCTATGAGGACGAGGGTATTCTCGTCGGACTCATTTATAAACTCAGCTATATTCTTAACGTGTGCCGAAAAAGTTGAGAGACTCTGTTCTATACTCTGTTCGTCTCCGATATCCGCAAAAACCTTATTAAATACGGGAAGCTTGCTTCCCTCCTTTACGGATATGGGAATACCACTCTGGAACATCAAAACACTAAGGCCTAAGGTTTTTAAGGCTACCGTTTTTCCTCCCGTGTTTGGTCCGGTGAGTATTAAGCCCTTCTTGCTCTTGAGAATTATATCTATGGGAACTACATCGTCTTTAACTTCAAGTAAAATAGGATGTCTAACGTCGTAGAGCTCAACCCATTCGCCGAACTCGGGAAAGGTGCCGTTAATTTCCCTCCCGAACTGATACTTGCAGTTTAGGAAATCAACGAGAACACACGTCTTAAATCCTTCGCTTATCTCCTTTGCATAATCACCTATGTATTCTGTAATTCTTTGGAGAACCTTTCTCACTTCCTCCTCTTCTTTTTGCTTTAACTCTGTTAGCTTGTTGTTGAGGTGTATAACGAACTGGGGTTCTACGTAGGTTGTGTATCCCGATGAGGAGGTTCCGTGAACTATACCGAATATCTTCTTAACGTGGGAGGTCTTTACGGGAATTACGTATCTGCCGTTTCTTATCGTGATTATGCGGTCCGCAAGGAACTTTCCCGCTTCAGGTCTATTTACAAGGCTCTCAAGCCTTTTTCTTATTTCGGTTTCTATACTCCTTATCGTCTTTCTTACCCTTAAAAGCTCGTCACTTGCTTCATCCCTAACAAAACCCCTTGGGTCTATACTTGACCTTATTAAGTTCTCAAGGGGGGATAGAACGGTTAGGTTTTTGTAAATCTTCCGGAGGGACTTTAACTGATTAACGTTAGGTGATAAGAACCTTTTTAGCTCCCTTATTAGCTCAAGAACTCTAAGAATGCTGAGGATTTCCTCAACACTCAGAACCGCACCTTCAAGTTTTGCCTTTTTTATGAGCTCCCTTATGTCCCGAAACTCAAATAGGGGAATACGGTCTGCAATTTCCCAAAAATCCTTCATTAACTCAATCTCTTCCTTTACTTTTTCTTCCTCGGTAAAGGGCTTTAGGTTTTTTATTTTCTCAACGGTAGCCGGTGAGTGAGCAAAGCTTATCAGCCTTTCTTTTATCTTGTTAAACTCAAGTTTTTCTAAATCCTTCTCCCTCATTTCACGAATCTATTTAATATTTTTGCACCGTTCAGGTCTCCCCATACGTTTACAGCGGTTCTCAACATATCAAGAAAGCGGTCAACAGCTATTATAAGTCCTATACCTTCAAGGGGAATTCCCACAGAGCTCAGAACAAGGGTAAGTAGTATAAGTCCCGCTCCGGGAATAGCCGCAGCACCTATTGAGGCAAGTGTAACCGTTAGGAATATAATAGCCATCTGAGAAAGAGAAAGGTCTATCCCGTAAACATTTGCCAGAAACACCGCAGCGACGGACTCGTAAAGGGCTGTACCGTCCATGTTAACAGTTGCACCTAAAGGAAGAACAAAGCCCGCAACCTCTTTCTTAACCTTACCTTTTTCCCTTGCAAGTTCCATTGATACGGGAAGGGTTGCCGCACTTGATGCTGTGGAGAAGGCAAGAAGAAGCGCTTCCCTAACGCTTAAAAAGTATTTATATGGATTATACCTTCCGAATATAAAAGCTATTAATGGAAGGTTTATAAAAGCGTGTATGAGAAGGCCGAGAATAACGGTAAAGGCATACTCCCAAAGAGAGATAAAGGCTTTAACACCTACGGCGGCAATTATGTAAGAAACGAGTGCAAAGACACCGAGAGGTGTAAGTAAAACAACCCACTTGGTAAGGTTAATAAGAGCGTCCCCCACACCTTCAAAAAAGTTTTTAATAATCTCCTGCTTAAACCTGTCTATTGTTAAAACCGCAAGTCCCAGCAGTATGGCAAATATTATTATCTGGAGAACTTCTCCCTTTGCAAGGGACTCAACGGGATTTTCGGGAATGAGACTGAGGAGGAACTTCTCAAGGGAAAAAGGCTCAACACCGGGTTTTTCACCGACTATGTTAAAACTTTCACCCTTTCCGGGCTGAATCATGTTAACGAGAACCAAACCTGTAAGAACAGCCATTCCCGTCGTGGTGAGGTAGTAAAGTATGGTCTTAATTCCTAAATCCTTAAACTTGTTTATATGTTCAAGGTTTAGTATAGCGGTGAAGACGGAGGCAAACACGAGGGGGACTATTATCATCTTAAGCAGTCTTATGAATAAATCCCCGAAAACTTTTATGCTTTGAGCAAGCTCGGGGAACTTTAAGCCGAAGGGAATAGCCAGAATAAGGGCAAAGAGGGTTAAATTCTCAAGGGAAAGGAGCTTTTTCACTTAAAACCTGACCTCACAGGCCTGGTCGTATTCTATGAGTTCCTTAATCTTGGGGTTTTCACCGCAGAGGGGACACTTGGGATCCTTTCTTAACTTCACTTTCCTGAAGTCCATGGATAGGGCATCCATTATGAGTAGCTTACCGACCAGGGGTTCACCTATTCCGAGGAGAAGTTTTATCGCTTCAGTTGCCTGTATGCTTCCCATTATGCCACCGACGGAACCCAGTATTCCTGCTTCCTGACAGGAGGGAACAAGTCCCGGAGGTGGAGGTTCGGGGAATAGACATCTATAGCAGGGGGATTCTTCTTTCTTTCTAAAGTCAAAAACTGTGCACTGACCTTCAAACCTGAGCATCGCCGCGGAAACGAGGGGCTTTCCCGCAAAATAACAGGCATCGTTTATAAGGAACCTGGTCGGGAAGTTATCGGTTCCGTCAAGGATAACGTCGTAGTCCTTGATTATATCCATTATGTTGTTTTTGTTTATCTTCGTGTTGTAAGTTATTACCTTGACGTCAGGGTTTAAAGCCTCAAGGGTTTTTTTCGCACTCTCTACTTTAGGAGTTCCCACCCTTTCGGTTGTGTGAAGTATCTGCCTCTGGAGGTTTGAGAAATCCACAACGTCGTAATCAACTATGCCTATGGTTCCTACACCGGCGGCTGCGAGGTAGTATAAAGCGGGAGAGCCCAGGCCACCCGCTCCTATTACGAGAACTTTTGACTCAAGGAGCTTAGCTTGTCCCTTCCCGCCTACTTCCGGAAGGATTATGTGTCTCGCATACCTCTTTATCTGCTCCTCGGTGAAGTTAAACATGCATATAAATTATATACGTTCCCTTTCTTAGGAAAGGGTTTTTATCAGGAGATTTTCTCCCTACACTCTTTACAGAGTCCGAAAATCTCAAGTCTGTGATGGGTTGGTTTAAATCCGTATTGTTTGCATATCTCGTCCTGGAGTTTTTCTATATCTTCGCTTACGAACTCAATAATTTTACCGCAGTTAGTGCAAACAAGGTGGTCGTGATGGGAACGACCCACGACGAACTCATATATGGTTTTATTGTTCTTCTTTATAACTTCTTTTACCGCTCCGAACTCTTCAAGGAGTTTAACGGTTCTGTAAACCGTTGAACGGGACACCTTTTTATCGTTCTGGGTTGAAATCCAGTTAACGAGTTCCTCTATCTCAAAGTGTTTATTGTAGTTGGCTATCAGGTCTATAAGGTCAAGACGGGAACGTGTAATCTTCATGTTTTTTCTCTTTAAAAATTTTGCAAACTCTTTTTTTAGTTCCTCCGTGCTCACACTCATTAGTATCATAATATATTAGTAATGATTCTCAATTTCCAGTGAATTTTATGATATAATTGGAATTTATAATGCTCCGTAAGTATTTACTTCTCCCCGTCCTGATAGGTATTTTTACAGGTGTAGCTGCAATTCTCTTCGTTGAAGCACTTGAGTTAATAACCAAGGTTTTCCTTGAAGGAATAGTGGGTTACTATCAGCCTTTACCCTCCGGGGAAGGACACAGGGAAAACTTTACTTTTCAACCTCTTCACCCATATTTGCTTCCCTTTACCGTAGCCTTCGGTGGGCTTATTTCCGGGTTGCTTGCATACTTCTTAGCTCCTGAGTCCGCAGGTGTTGGAACAGATGCGGCAATAAAGGCTTATCACCGCAGTAAGAAACTCTCCTTAAAATCCTCGGTGGTGAAGCTGATAACCTCCGCCGTAACCATAGGAACGGGAGGAACGTCCGGAAGAGAAGGTCCCATAGCACTTATCGGTGCGGGAATAGGCTCATCAATTGCAGACTGGTTTAAGCTGAAAGAGTCGGAAAGGAGGGAAGCCCTCGCGGTAGGTCTCGGTGCCGGAATAGCGGCAATTTTTAAAGCTCCTCTTGCCGGTGCGATAATAAGTGCGGAGGTCTTTTTCAAGAGGGACTTTTATATTGAGACTATGATACCGAGCTTTATTGCTTCCGTCGTTTCCTACAGCATTTTCGGAAGTGTTTACGGGTTTCAGCCTATCTTTTCCGCTGACATTCCACCCTTCAGGGAAGTAGGCATCTCGGGACTTATCGCTTACGCTATTCTCGGTCTTGTCTGTGCCCTTTTTGCAAGACTCTACGTGAATACCTTTTTCCTTGTAAGCGATACGTTTAGAAAACTTTCTCTTCCTGAGTATGTAAAACCTGCGCTAGGGGGCTTCATAGCGGGCATAATAGGAATGCTCTTTCCCGTAGCCATAGGAAACGGATACGGGTGGATTCAACTCATACTTGACGGTAAGGTAAACGATTACCTTTTTACCCTGACGGGAGTTTTCGGTGTTATGCTCGGTGTTTCCTTTACGATAGGTTCGGGCGGTTCGGGAGGTGTTTTTGGACCTTCGGTTATGATGGGCGGACTCTTGGGAGCTTCTTACAGCCTTTTTGTGAAAAAGGAGTTCGATATCTCTCTTCACGTTCCTTCCTTCACAATTGTTGGGATGGTGGCACTTTTTGCCGCAGCTGCGAAAGCTCCGTTATCTACCCTAATACTCATAGCGGAAATGACGGGAGGGTATGACCTTCTCGTTCCCGCTATGATAGCTGTATTTATAGCTTACTTCCTGAGCGGAGAAAAGAGCATATTCCCGAGCCAGGTAAACACAAGGCTTGACTCCCCCGCCCACCAAGAAGAGTTCGGCCTATACATTCTTGAAAGGTTATGCGTTAGGGATTACATGACCTCCCGGCCTGTCACCATTCACCCGGGAGCAACTCTCCAAGAAGCCCAGAGAATTCTTTCGGAAAAACTTATAGGTGGTATTCCCGTGGTAAACGGGAACAAACTTGTGGGTATAATCACGAAGAGCGATATAGCAAAAGTTCCCCCCGAAAGGAGGAATACTGTAAGGGTTTACGAGGTTATGAACAGGAACGTTATAACTGTGAAAGAGGAAGACAGTCTATCGGACGTTTTGAGAATTATGTCAACTAGAGGTATAGGTAGGCTTCCCGTTGTTAAGGATTTGGCAAACAGGGAAGTTATAGGAATAATAACTAGGGCGGACATAGGAAGAGCTATAAGGGAGTGGAAGAAGTGAGCTTAGGTGAAATTCTCAGCTTTCTTTTTATACTCCTATTCCCGTGGGTAATTCTCCTTCTTTACTGGAAGATGCAGTTTAAAACTATAAAGAAAAAGTATAAAAGAGATTAAAGGGCACGCTCGTAGTAAACCTCTATATCTTTGTTCTTCTCGTAAAGCCTTGATAGATTTGCACTCCTTTGGGTTATCCAGTTATTTCTGTAAAGGTGAGGGTTAAACTTCCTTTCGGGAAGCTTTTCACTTCTTGCTACTTTCAGTTCCCCTTCATCTTTGAAGTTTTCCCCGAGATACTTCCAGAAAGCTATATCGTCAAAAGCCCAGGGAAGGAACTTCTTTCCTTTAACTTCACCGAAGAAGGTTTTATAGGTTCCTTCGTTTTCTCCCATGAGAGACATAGGAATTCTTATGTGGGCGTATTGGGAAAGCCCGTCTCTGAAGGGACTTACAACAACAAGGTGCTCAAGCTTCTCGGATAGTTCTGCAAATGTGTTCATATCGTAAAACTCAAGAACCTCCTCACCGAAAACTATGAGGTTCTCAAGCTCTCCCTTTTGTGCCATCTCAATTACAGCAGAAAGGTCCGAGTAATCGCTCTTTAACACCTCATATAGGTAGAAGGTGTTTCCGTCCTTAGGAACGGGAATAACTTTAGCCCCCTTGTTCCTCATCTCTTTTAGAACCTGCGCGGTTTCCTTCAGATTTCCGTTGAGTGCGTGGGGTGTAACGAGAACGTAAACATTTCCCTCAAGATTTTTAGCCTCTTCAAGGGTTATCTCTTCGGGATTAAACTTTCCGTCCCTTACCGTCCTTCCTATCTTGTAAACCTTTTTACCGTTAATGGGATATGAGAGAACCGTTGCTACGGACGTCAGGTCGTCCCCTATAAGAACGAAGGTATCTCCCTTCTTCAGCTCTTCGGGACTCACAATATCAAAGTCCCCCAGCTCCTCCGTGAACTTGAAGAAGTCAACGGTCTGGGCACACGTAACGTATGCTCCGGCGGATTTTGAGATTCTCAGAACCTCGTCTATTATCTCCTTCGGAAGGTATGCGGAAAGTATTACACCCGTTTTACTTCCGTGCTCCGTGAGAAGCGTTGTAAGGAGGTTAACAACGTTTCCGGGTGTTTCTTCTCTTCCCTTTACTTCCGTTTTGAGAAGCCTATAGTGATTTATGGAGTCGTAACCGAAGAAGGCCTTTGCACATATGTTAAGTTCTTCAGTTGGTTTCGTTCTGTAAACCTTTCTCTTTGAACGCCAGTCTCCCACTCCGTATTCAAGCTGTATCTCACACCCGACGGGACAGAGATTGCATACGGTTTTTCCTTTCTCAACGAGCCAGCTTCTGGTCCAGTATTTGAAGGGTTTTGAGATTATAGCTCCTACGGGGCAAACATGAACACATATACCGCACATCTCGCAGGTTGAGGTATCCATAGGTCTTACCGCGGGAACGATGTTTGAGTGAAATCCCCTATCCTCAACGTATAGGGCGTGTGCTCCCACTATCTCATCACATGCCCTTGTACAACGGTAACAAACGACACACCTGTTTGAGTAGTACTCAAGAAACTCACTTTCCCAGTCGTATTCCTCCCTTTCCTTCTCAAGGGCGGAGATAGGAACTATCTGTTTCTGTGGCCCGTATATGGCGCCGAGATTCTGAAGGTCACACTCTCCTGCCTTATCGCATATAGGGCAGTCCAAGGGATGCCTTGTCATAAGAGCTTGGAGGAGGTATTTCTGCTGGGTTTTCACTTGCTCACTCGTTCTATGGGTTCTTATTCTCATACCATCTTGAACGGGAAGGTTGCAGGATATAACGAGTCTATTTATGTCTTCCCAGTAAACAACACACATTCTGCAGGCGCCGGCTATGGAGAGCTTAGGGTGATAACAGAAGTATGGAATATCTATACCGTTCTCAAGGGCTACCTGAAGAACAGTCTTCCCCTTTTCCGCCTCTATCTCCATATCGTCTATGTATATCTTCACCTTCTCAGCCATAGGAAACCTCCTCTATAAATTATATGTATTAAGGTATTAAGTATGAAAAGGAGTTTTCTGATAACAATGAGAGGTTGAGTATAGGCATAGATAAGCCTTCCCGTGATGATATGTTTGTTTAGTAAGTATTAACAAACTTAAAGGATTAAAAAAACCTAAAAATTAGGAAATAAATATTTTACCCCTTTGATTTCTGGGCGGTCAATGAACCCCATAAAATTTATGTTAGTTCTAACTAACCGAAAGTTTTAAGATTTGAGGTTTTGCTTACAAAATCAACAAGTGTGAACCTCCCGGGATTTTGGGGAGATTAGAGGTTCACGGGAAATAAACTCCACTTGACGACTCTTAAAGAATTCTATAAAATTT
>NZ_JBSLZM010000026.1:0-2140 GCF_056494385.1 Aquifex sp.
GACGAATTCGCATACGACGCGCTCATAGGGATACTTGGGGGGATAGCCAGCTGGAAGTACGGCGCGGAAAGGCTGGACGAAAAATATCTGCAGATACTTATAGACAGGGGAGAAAGGGTCGGCGAGGTGTACAATAGACTAACACCCGTGAAAGAAATAAAAAAACTGACCTTACTGTCTCAGACAGCGAGAAAAAAGCGACCGCCGTGCAGTTACCAAGCTTCGACGAATTTATAGAAAAACACGGGGATTACCTCAAACTCATGCTGCTAGAAGAAATTCTGTCAAAATCACCAAAGAGAATATCAGAGGAAGAAGAGAAGAAGATAGAAAAAACCATCGAAATCGCAATAGATGCCGCGAAGAAGCTGGCAGAAACATACGGAAACCCAGAAAAGCTCGTACACGCGGGTTTAATGAAGATACGCTATGCAAAAGATGCCCTGGCTGTTCTCGAGTTCCTCAATCCTGAAAAGCACCCCCTCGACGTGATTGGCGACCACATAATCGAACTCAAAAAGATGCACCCGGAGGTAGTAAAACCAGAGAAAGTATATGGAAAGGAATGGCATGAGTTCCTCAAGAAAAAGGGGATAGATCCAAAAACGCTGGAGCCGATTAGGAAGAAAAAACCAACCGCGCCCAAGTCCAAGGGAGCGCAGAAGGAACCGAAGAAAGATACTGGAGCTGAAATAAAGCTCGAAGCCCGGAAGTTCCTTGGTATTCTGGACGGTCTCAAGTACTCGGACTACTCTGAAAAGGCATTCGAAAGGGCCATCAACGGGCTTGAGACGGAGATAGAGAGGTTGATTGAGGAGAGAAACCTTGAGTTACTCGGCCTCTACCTCGGCTTCCAGAGGCTCCTCAAAAAGAGGGACTTCGAGAAAGCGGAGCAGTTCCTCAGATTTTAGCCCTTCACCCGAAATTCTTAAAAAGTTATATGCCTAGTATTATACCATGTCAATAACTTTTATTGACAGGGAGCGGGAACTTGAGTTCCTTGGAAGACTCTGGGAAAAGGAGAATTCGTTCCTCCCCGTTTACGGGAGAAGGAGAGTTGGCAAAACAAGGCTACTCAAGGAGTTTATAGCCGATAAGCCCTCCGTTTACTACCTCGCCCGGAACAGCACCTACTCCGACAATCTAAGGGAGTTTTCAAGGACGGTGCTTGAGAGGTTTCCATCCACTTTCCTAAGCGAGATATCTTTTTCGAGCTTTTCCGACGTTTTCAGGTATCTATCAGAGAAGGGAAAGATAGTGGTCGTTATAGACGAGTTCCCATATCTCATTCAGTCTGACAAAAGGGTTCTCAGCGAGTTCCACTACATAGTGGACGAGATAGTTAGGGAATCCAGCCTTCACCTAATCCTCGTCGGTTCCTCCGTTGGCATGATGGAGGAGCACGTCCTGAGTCAGAAGAGTCCCCTTTACGGCAGGAGAGATGGCCAGATAAAACTTTCCCCGCTGGGATTCTTAGACTCGTGGAAATTCCTGGGAGTGGACATTGAAGAGGCGGTCAAGGTATACGGGGTAACTGGTGGAATTCCGGCTTATCTGGAGCTCTTTGAGAAGTTTGAGGATGTCAAAAATCTTGCCTTCGACAAGAGGGGCTTTCTCTACGCTGAGGCGGACTTCATCCTATCCAGCGAGCTGAGGGAGCCGAGAGTTTACAAGCTCATCCTCAAGGCGGTCGCCGAAGGAAAGCGGAGGTTCAACGAGATAAGCACCCATACAGGAATACCGCGCTCGAACCTCTTCAAATACGTCGAAGTCCTTGAAAGGCTTGGCTTCCTTAGGAGGGAAATCCCCGTAACGGCGAAGCCGAAGACGAAAAACACCCTGTACAAGATTGAGGACAACTACCTGGCCTTCTACTTCCGCTTTGTCGAGCGTTACAGGAACGAGATAGAGCTTGAGAGCCTCGAATTCTGGAGTGAGTTCCTTGAGGAGTACAACCATTATTTGGGAGATGTTTTTGAAGGCATAGCGAGGGAATTTCTTATCGGGCTGAACAAAGCCGGAAAGCTTCCATTCCGGTTCGCCAAGATTGGAAGGTGGTGGCAGAAGGGAGAGGAGATTGACCTCCTGGCACTCGACGAACGGAATAAGAAAGCACTGTTCGTTGAGGTCAAGTGGAAAG
>NZ_JBSLZM010000027.1:0-10590 GCF_056494385.1 Aquifex sp.
GTCCTTCTTAAGATGGGTTTTAAAGAGGAAGCAAAGAGGTATTACGAGAAAGCCTTAAGACTTCTTGAGCAGGGAAAGGAAGGGGAAAGGGGACAAAAGGAAAGACTTCTAAAGAAATTAAGGGAGCTCTAACTATTTACGTGAGCTCTGCTAACAAGCCTTTACCACATTTCCGTATCTATACCCAGAAGATGAGCTTTTTTTCTTCGTTCATTTCCGAAAGCCATTCGGAGAAGGTATTTATACGCTTTCCCTCCCATAGTTTCACACCTAAAAAGTTATAAAAAATCCCGTTGTAGGATATCTCTCTAACCGCCTCTTTAAGTTCCTGTAATGTGTTTACACAAATGCCCGTATCTATTACTTTTCTATCACACCCTCAAAACTTCTTCCTTTAGCTCCTTCAAGTTTCTAAGCTCAAAGGGGTTTATGGCGTTCATTTTTTCTGATGCCTCTTTTAGGTTATTCTCACTCAGCCACTTAGAAAAATCGTTTACGAAATCGGTATATCCCTCGAGTTCCCTGAGTAGATAACCGCAGGTGTGATAGTATAGTGAACTTTCGTTAATTTCCGAAAGGACATTAATAAATTCCCCCCGGCTTTCCACAACTTTATGAACCGAAAAGGGAAGTAAGACTTCCGAAAAAATCTTAAACATTTTTACACCCTTCGTGCTTTAAAAGTTCTATTTTTATCTCAACACCCGCCGAGTACCCACCTAAGCTTTTTTTTGATAAGACCCTGTGGCACGGAACTATTACGGGAAAAGGGTTCACCTTCATACAAAAACCTACAAACCTGGGATGAACACCCAAAACTTTCCCAAGTTCTCCGTAGGTTATAACGTTCCCGAATCTCACCTTTTCCTTCAGGTATAGGTAAATTTCATAACATTTATGGGATGAAGGTATGCCGAGTGTTTCAAAGGGAATCTCCGGGTCCCCTTTTCTAAGGAAGTAGTTTACAAACTCCTCAAGAAGGATATCACTTCCTTCTTTCAATACTTGTGTTTTTATTATTTTGTTCTTTGATATAAGAAGTAAAAGCGAAAGGGAAGGGGTGAGAGCTGTTTTAACATATCTTGGGTTCGCAATCGCGATCGTCAGACTCTTCAAGGAGTATACACTCTTCGCACATCTTACCGCCGGGTGGTCTTGTAGCTCCGCACCATGTCTCGTAGTCTTCCGTGGGATATTTTGGACATTTTGTGCAGAAATGCCACTCGTCACTTCCCTTCTTTTTCCTATACTCAATAATCATATTTCCACCTCCCCGGTTTTCTAAGAAAAAATTTACATTACTTCTTCAATTTTTTCAACGCGTAAGCTAAGGCCCCCCTTGCACCCATAAACTCCCCTGCGCTTGAGAAGCGTATATCAACACACGAGGCGGGAAGACTTTCGGAGATTTCATTAACCTTTTTCGGAATATCCTCAAGAAGCTTTCCCATTGTTTGGATGACTCCTCCCGCAAGGACAATTCTATCGGGATTGAATATATGAACCATGTTCATAAGACCTACACTGAGGTAATCCTTAAAGAGGTTAACCACCTCAATGGCTTCTTTCTCCCCTTCCTTTGCCCTTTCTATTATCTCGTAATCTCTGAAGTCTTCACCCTTCAGTTTCTTATACTCCCTTTCAATTCCGTAAGAAGAGCAGTAGGCTTCCCAGCACCCTTTTCTTCCGCAGTTGCAAAGTTCTCCGTCTTTTTCAACTATATGGTGTCCTATCTCAAGGGCACTTCCGCAAACCCCGAAGAAAACTTCCCCCTTATAAACAAGTCCGCCACCGAGACCCGTTCCCACTGCAACGAGAAGCAGTATCTCACTTTCCCTGTTATCGTAATACCACTCCCCGAAAGCACCGAGGCTAACGTCGTTTCCGACAACGAAGGGGATATTTGTTTCTTCAAGAAGCTCCCTGAAGTCAACGCCGTCAAGGTTCGGAATGTTCGGAGACTTGTAAACCTTACCCTCAAGGGAGGTAAAACCTGCAACCGCTATGCCAACACCTGTGGGTTTTCCTTCCTTAACAATTTCCTTAATCTTCTTCAGGAGCTTTTCCTTATCCTTTTTTATATCCTTTATGTAATGTTTCTCACTCCTTCCGTCTTCCCAAAGAACCTTTATGAAGGTCCCTCCTATATCTATTCCTTTAATCATAATCTATAAGGATAACTCTAAACTCCTCTCCCTCCCACATACCTACTAGGTTCAGCTCTCCGTCGCTCAGATTAGCTTTATATATGAACTCACCGTCTTTAGGAATAAACTCTTTTGCTATCACCTTTTTACCTGCGGTTTTCAAACAAAGCTTTTCAAATTCCGAGACCCTACCGAGTAAGCTTTTATGCATGTAGGGAATAATTTCAACGAACTTCTCTTCGCATTTTTGGGAAAGAAGAATGCGAAGGAATTTTTCCATAACCATCTTTGCGTAAAATTTCTTTTCATGCTCTTTATACAGGATAAAGAAGGTGATTATAAAAGGATAGGAAAAGGTGAGAAGAACGGTAAAGGCTAAAACGAAGTCTTCAATGGCTATCCTTCTCTTCAGAGCCATCCCTTTCTCCTTACCCAGAAAAGAAGAACTGCGGTTGTAAAAACCATAAGGAAGAGAGAGTAAGGGTATCCGTATTTCCAGTCAAGTTCAGGCATATACTTGAAGTTCATCCCGAATATGCTCGCTATAAGTGTGGCGGGAAGGAATATTGTTGCAAGAACGGTAAAAACCTTAACCGCTTCGTTCTGTCTTATGGTTATGAGTCCGAGGAGGGAGTTCTGTATGCTGTCAATCTTCTCCATGTAAAAGGAGGTGTAGTCAAGAAGCGTAGTAAGGTCGTCGTATATAACCCTCAGGTCTTTTTTGGTGTGAGCGTTTATTATGGAGCTCTTAAGGGCTTTGCTTATCACTCTTAACTTCTCGTTTATGCTCTCCCTTATCGTTATGTTAAGCTCGTCGTAAAAGGCCAGGTCCCTTATCATCTCCTCCGATTGCTCTACGAACATCTGTCTCCATATATCCTTAATCTTGTTTCCGAGAACTTCCAGCCTGTCCCCGAGTCTGTCAACCTCTATGCCGAGTATCTCCGCAAAAAGACTCTCGGGAAACTGATAAAACTCCTTATGAAAGTTAACCCTGTTTTTAAATAGCATTATCGAAGGTATGTCCCTATACCTTACGGTTACGAAGTATTTCTCCTTTATGTAGAAAACCACGGGTTCAACCGCTATCTCATCCTTCTGGAGAATTACAAAGGAAAGAGTTATCTCAAGGAAGTTGTTTCCCTCTATGTATTTAGAGCTTATCTCTATGTCTCCGAGTATTTCCTTCGGCGGCATACTGAAGCTTATTTTTTCTCGGATAAAGTTTATTTCCTCTTCTGTGGGATTAAAAAGGTCAAACCAGACTATAAATTTCCCCTCGTATTCGGGCAGTTCTTCCTTATCTATCTCCTCAAAGCCTTTAAAGGTGTTTACGTATATTTTTATCACACTCAATATTTTAAAACCCTATGTTGTTGCTTTCGGAAAAATGGTAGATAATTCTCTTATGCAAAGCCTTAAAGTGGGCATAGTAGGTTGCGGAACGGTAGGAACGGGAACGGTAAAACTTCTCATACAAAACAGGGAATTGATAAGGAAGAAAACGGGAATTGAGTTTGAACTCGTTAAGGTTGCGGACCTTGACTGGGAAAGGGAGAGGGAGTTTGAGGTACCCAAGGAACTTAGAACAACTGACTATAGGGAGGTTCTTGAAAGTGCAGACATAGTTGTTGAGCTTGTAGGAGGGAAGGAGTTTGCAAAAAAACTTATCCTTGAAGCCCTTGATAGGGGTAAGTGTGTAGTTACAGCGAATAAGCATCTCCTTGCGGAGGAGGGAAAAGAGATATTTGAGAAGGCTCAGAAGAGAAACCTCTTTATCGGTTTTGAGGCTTCCGTGGGAGGAGGCATTCCCGTTATAAAGGCTCTGAAAGAGGGGCTTTCGGGAAACAGGATTTTATCAATTCTGGGGATTTTAAACGGAACGACGAATTACATACTCACAAGGATGTTTGAGGAAAACCTTGATTTTAATCAAGCCCTTGAAGAGGCAAAGAGAAAGGGGTATGCGGAGGCTGACCCGACACTGGACGTCGGGGGATGGGACGCAGCCCACAAGATAGCTATACTCTCCATGCTTGCATACGGGGGATACCTTGATTTTGAAGACGTATACGTTGAAGGTATAACCAACGTTGAAAAACTTGACGTTGAGCTCGGAAAGGAGCTTGGATACACATTAAAACTCCTCGCAATAGCCAAAAAAGTAGACTCAGAGGTTGAGATAAGGGTTCACCCGACCTTTATACACTCGGAAGAGGCACTCGCTAAGGTTTGGGGCGTTTACAACGCCGTTATGATAGAGGGGGACTTTGTGGGAAAGACGATGTTTTACGGGCAAGGTGCCGGCTCTCACCCGACTGCCTCCGCGGTAGTTTCAGACATAATAGACGCGGGAAGGTTTATCCTTTGCGGAGGGAAGGAAAGAATTTCAATAAACTGGGATAAGGATAAGCTAAAGGTGAGAAAGAACTTCTATTCCCGTTATTACCTCCGTTTTGACGTTCCGGATAAACCCGGTGTTCTCGCTAAGATTGCGAACGTCCTTGCCAACTACAACATAAGCATAGCCTCCGTTCTCCAGAAAGAGATGGTTTGTAAGATAGCGGGAAGGGAAGGAGAACCCATAGTTCCCCTTGTTATCCTTACACACAAAGCTTACGAGAAGGACATTCAGAGGGCTCTCTCGTATATAGAGAAGCTTCCTGTTGTGGTTGATAAGCCTGTTTTAATTCGCGTGGAGGAAGAAGCCTACTAAAATTTATATACATGAGCTTCCTTGTGTTTGTAAGTATGACCCCCCTAGGAGAAGGAGAAAGCGTAAGCAAGTACGTTGCAAGGGTAGTTGATATAGTTGATAAGTCTGGGCTTCCTTATGTTCTGACACCCATGGGAACGATAATAGAGGGTGAGGACTGGGACGAGGTTATGAATGTTCTAAAAAAGGGATTTGAAGCGCTAAAGGAGGACTGCAATAGGATTTCCATAACTATGAAGATAGACTACAGAAAGGGTAAAAAAGGTAGACTCGTTCAAAAGGTTAAGTCCGTTCAGGAGAAACTCGGAAGAGATATTAACATAGCTACCATTCAAGAAGAGAAATGAACGATGCGATAGAGAAAGCGAAAATACTCCAAGAAGCCCTTCCCTACATAAGGGAGTTTCACGGAAAGATATTCGTTATAAAGTACGGCGGTTCCGCAATGCACGAGGAGGAACTTAGGGAATCCTTTGCTAAGGATGTTGTTCTCTTAAAATACGTGGGTATAAATCCCGTAGTAGTTCACGGAGGAGGACCCCAGATAAGTAAGACTTTGGAAGTTTTCGGTATAAAACCGAAGTTCATAAACGGCATAAGGAAAACGGATGAACTCACGATGCATATAGTTGAGATGGTTTTATCCGGGGATATAAACAAGGACATAGTTGCCCTAATAAACAGGTTCAGCGGAAAGAACATATACGCTGTGGGTCTTTCGGGGAGGGACGGAAGACTGCTGAAAGCAAAGAAGCTTGATAAAGATAGGTATTTCTCGGAACTCGGACTGCCCGTTCCCGAGGAGGATATAGGATACGTGGGGGAGATTACGGACGTGAACGAAGAACTAATTTACACACTTCTCAGTCATAACTTCATTCCCGTTATAGCACCCATAGGTGTGGGGGAAAAGGGAGAGGCTTACAACATAAATGCGGATATAGCTGCTGCGGAGATAGCCGGAGAGCTGAAGGCGGAAAAACTCATCTACCTTACCGACACAAAAGGTGTTAAGGACGAAAAGGGAGAACTAATATCAACGCTTACAAGGGAAAAGGCAGAAAAGCTTATAAAGGAAGGCGTTATAAGGGAAGGAATGATTCCTAAGGTGAAGTCCGCACTCAAAGCCCTTGAAAAGGGTGTTAAAAAAGTCCACATAATAGACGGAAGGGTGAAGCACTCAATCCTCCTTGAGGTATTTACGAAAGAGGGGGTGGGAACGGAAGTTGTCGCTTAAAGTCCTTATAAATTATTTGCCAGCTTTAAATAAAACTTTATCAGGTGTAGGGAAGTATACCTATTACATAACTCTTAATATGTATTTAAAATCTAATGAAAATGAAAAAGTTAAACTATATGGTTTATTCCTTGGAAATACTAGAGAATTTCGCAGCTCAGATTTCACAATTAATTTGAAAAAGAATATAGAATTACTTTCTAGGTTTAGAAACTTTTTAATTAAAGACTACTTGTTTGTTAAAGTAGTGACCTTTTTTAGAAATATTATGACTAAACTTATGTACACTGACATTTATTTCGAACCTAATTTTGTGCCGTTAGATATTAGAGCTAGAAAAAAAATTTGTACTGTCCATGATCTTTCCTTTTTTAATCCAAGTTTTCAACCTTATTACCGGGTAAAGTTTTTCTCAGAGGGATTTATAAAAAAAACTTTAAAAGCTGACTTAATTATTGTTCCTTCGAATTATGTAAAAAACGAAATTGTAAACCTGTTTCCTTGGGTAGAAGAAAGAATAAAAGTTATTTACCATGGTGTAGACCATAATATATTCAAAAGCAAAGATGAAAACTTTGAAAAAAGAAAATACATATTATTTGTAGGAAATATAGAGCCTAGGAAAAATTTAATCACCTTATTAAAGGCATATTCTATGCTACCTGATAAATATAAGCGGGAATTCCCTCTTCTAATTGTAAGTTACAGTGGTTGGAAAAACGAGTACGTATACAGATATATAAACGATTTAAAACTTTATAAATATGTAAAACTTAAAAATGATGTACTAAATGATTCGGATTTAGCACAAATATACAGGGAAAGTGTGTTTCTTGTTTATCCCTCACTTTATGAAGGTTTTGGGCTCCCGCCTATTGAAGCTATGGCTTGCGGATGCCCGGTGTTGGCGTCAAACATGGGCAGCATTCCAGAAATATGTAAGGATATCCCTATGTATTTTAATCCCCACAGTGCGGAAGAACTTGTCGAAAAGATGATTTATCTAATAGATAAACCTTACCAAAGGAAAAGGATGTCAGAATATGGGAAAATTTACTCTAAGAAATTTTCGTGGGAAAAAGCAGCTGAAGAACACATAAATGCATTTTTGAAACTATTCTTATAACTTTCCTTTTCTCATCATACGTTTTATTATGTTTACAATCCTTTTACTTGCTCTACCATCACCATAGGGGTTCACAGGTCTCGCCATCCTTAAATATTCAATCCTATCGTCCAGTAATCTAAAGACTTCACCAACTATTTTTTCCTTTTGCGTTCCGACAAGCTTTGCAACACCTTTTTCTAAACCTTCTACTCTTTCTGTTACATTTCTCATTACAAGTACGGGTTTCCCTAAACTTGGAGCTTCTTCCTGTATTCCTCCAGAGTCCGTTAGTATTAGGTAAGACTTACTCATAAGCCATATAAGGTGGTTATAAGGAAGCGGTTCTATCAGATGAATGTTTTTTATGCCTTTGAGAATGCGATTGACCGGTTCTCTTACATTTGGATTTAGATGTACCGGAAAAACTATATCGACATTTTTTCTCCTAGCCGCTATTTCTTTGAGTGCATAACATATTTCCTGAAGAGGTTTCCCAAAATTTTCCCTCCTGTGACCCGTAACGAGAATTATTTTCTTTGAAAAGTCCAGAAAAGGGAACCTTTTCTTATACTTTTCTTCACCCTCCTGTTTAATAATCTTCAGCCCCAAGAAAAGAGCATCTATTGCTGTGTTTCCGACAACCCATATGTTCTCTTTTATTCCTTCTTTTATTAAGTTAATTTTGGCTTTTTTTGTAGGAGCAAAGTGATAATTTGCCAACCTGCTTATAAGGATACGATTCATTTCCTCAGGAAAAGGTGCGTATCGGTTATGACTTCTTAGTCCCGCTTCTATATGTGCCACTTGATATTTGTCGTAAAAAGCTGCAAGTGCGCTTGCAAAGGCCGTGGTGGTATCGCCTTGAACTATAATTAAATTCGGTTTAACCTCCTTTAAAACGTTCTTTAACTGCAATAATACTTCTGTTGTTATATCATGTAGGGATTGGTTTGGTTTCATTATGTTAAGTTCATAATCTGGGACTATATTAAAAAATTCTATAATTTTTTTAGTCATTTCTATATGCTGTCCGGTGTTACATACGATAACCTCGAAACCTTTGTCCTGCTCCATTTCTTTAATCAAAGGAGCTAACTTAATGGCCTCAGGCCTTGTACCAAACACTACCAAGGTTTTTACTCTAAATTGCTTTTCCATTACGCTGTTTTATTATACGTGAAGAATTATATACTTTGGGACATGACTCTTTCAAGAAATGCTTTAAACTGCTTTCTAAATCTTTCTCTCGAAAATTTTAAAGAATTTTGCCGGATTATATGTGGATCAAAAGAATGTTCTATTTTTTCAAAATGTTTTATAGCTTTAACTATAGCTTGCGGTGTGTTTTCCTTATAAAATATTCCCGTTAAATTTTCAATTACACTTTCAACAACACCCCCTCTTTTATAGGCTATTACCGGAGTACCTGCTGCCTGGGCTTCTACGGGAACTATACCGAAATCTTCTTCAGCACTAAAAATGAGTGCTTTTGCTTTTGACATTAGATACGCTAACAATTTATCTTCTATAAATTCCAAAAATTCTATGTTTTTTGAAGCTAAATTTTTTAAATGCTTTAAAAGAGGACCGGACCCTACTACTATAAGCTTTCTGTCTCGCAGTATATTAAAAGCCTTGATAACAATGTCTATATTTTTATAAGGAACCAGCCTTGAAACGACCAAATAAAAGTCTTCTTTTTGTGGCGATATGTAAAATTTCTCTACTTCTACAGGTGGATATATAACTGTTGCATCCCTTCTATAAAATTTCTTTATTCGTTTAGCAACGTATTTGGAATTAGCTACGAAGTAGTCCACACGCTGTGCTGAATAATAATCCCATATTCTTAAATAATTGGAAATTAATCTTAGAAAAAGAGAAGGAATTAGACTCAAATTTTTATTATATTCCCAATACATATCCCATATATATCTCATAGGTGTATGGCAGTAGCATATATGTACTTGATAACTTTTAGTTAATACACCTTTAGCTACACTATGGGAAGAGCTTATCACTATATCGTAATTATGCACATTCATATTTTCTATTAATATTGGAAACAGAGGAAGAAAGTATCGGTAATATTTACGAATAAAAGCATTTACCTTAAATCCGTATACTCTATTAATATCTAGACCTAAATTTTTAACTAAAGTTTCGTCATAAAATAGGGTATATATATCGGAGCGAGGGAAAATTTCTACAAATTCTTTCAAAACTTTCTCAGAGCCACCTAAGGATATTAACCAATCATGCACTAAGACTACTTTTTTTTCATAGCCTGTGTAGTCAATAGGCTCCTTCACCTGTAAGTACCACCTTTACAGTTTTCAAAATAATCTTTAGATCAAGAAGTAGAGATTGGTTTTTGACGTACCATATATCCATATCTACTCTTTCCCGATAAGAGCTTACACTGCTTCTCCCATTAACTTGCCAGTAACCTGTTATACCCGGTCTAACGGATAGGTAATACACTGCTTTTTCTCTATAAAATTTTTCTAATTCTTCTTTAACTACCGGTCTTGGACCTACTATGCTCATGTCTCCTTTAAGTACATTTATAAACTGTGGTAATTCATCAAGGGAAGTTTTTCTTAAAAACTTCCCTATAGGAGTAATTCTAGGGTCATTTTTAAGTTTAAAATTTTCTTCCCATTCTTTTCTAAGTTCTGGATTTTTTTGTAATATGTCTCGTAACCTTTTATCCGCATCTTTGTACATTGTCCTAAATTTTATAATTTTAAAACGTTTTCCTTTGTATCCTATTCTTTCCTGAGTGTAAAATACTTCACCACCGTCAATAAGTTTTATCAACAGTGGTATTATAATAAAGAAAGGTATTGAGATTAATAAAAAAATAAGGGAAAGAATAATGTCAAAAGGTCTCTTCCATTTAGGTATTAAGACAATTTGCTCATTACGTCTTTTCTCTTTTACCACACTCTCCCAAAGCCCTACTTCTTCCATAGAATTAAATCATATAAATTTTTCCTATTTTGAATACCTTCTCTTATTCATGTCTATGTTTGTAAACAGTTACTTATATTATTCTTATGGCGGAGATAAAAGTTCTTGAAGAGAAGTTCGGGGAAAAGCCGATTAGTGAGCTCGTTTACGAGGACGCAAACGCGAAGGTGGTAAGGTTTTACTTAAGAAAAGAGCAGGAAGTGAAGCCTCACACGTCACCCTCAAGTGTATTTATAACAGTTCTGAAAGGCAGGCTTCTTTTTACTTCGGAAAAAGGGAAGACTGAAGTTTCTCAAGGTTCAACGGTTTTTTATAGGCCTAACGAGCTTCACGGATTTAAAGCTATTGAAGACTCCATAGTTGAGGCAACCATAACACCTAATCCCGCGGTGAGGAGAATTTAATA
>NZ_JBSLZM010000028.1:0-7773 GCF_056494385.1 Aquifex sp.
AGGGGAAGAAGATATATTAAAGCTTGCTCTTGAGGTAGGCCTGGGGAATAAGAATAGTGCGGGTTTCGGAATGGTTGAGCATGTGTCAGATTCGGATCTGAAATAAGGTTTTAATAAAGGGGAGGGACAGATGTTAACAGCTTTAAGGGAACTCGGGAGGCTTAAAGGAAAGAAAAAGTTATACGACGAAATAAGTGCGGATAAGGTAATAGTTCTTGAGTTTGACAAAACCGGAAAATACAAAGGTGTTTATGCTGAAGATTTTAAAGAGGATAAACTTGGTAAGTATTTATACAAGGAAAGTAAGGGAAGTAATCCACCTACCCTTACGCCTACACTCTCATTTACAACACCTCAAAAATCTTTAGGGAACATTTTAAAAGCTTGGAAAAATCTCAGAAAAGTAAACCCCTCACTTCCCGAGCTGAAGTTTGAAAATGCCCAGGAAGAACTTGAAAGGATAATAAAGGATATTCCTAAAAACCGGAAAAAGCTTCTGACGGTAAAGATAGAAGGAAGGTATATCGGGGAAATTCCCGAAGTCGTCGGAGCCTTGAGGATTATTCTCTCGGGTATAGGTTCAAAAAGTTTGGGAAAGGGCGTATGTTCCGTTTGTCTTGAAGAAAAGAAGGTTAGCGGGGAGCTTTCACCCTTTACCTTTTACACAAACGATAAGCCCGGATACATAGCAGGCGGTTTTAACCCTAAAAACGCTTACAAAAACTTTCCCGTATGTCTTGATTGCTACAACGATATGAATCTCGGAAGGGAATTTCTTGAGAAGAATCTTAAGTTTTCCTTCGCAGGTGTAAGGTATTACATAATTCCCGAGTTTTTATTTGCTGATGAAGAGACAAAGCGGGAAGTGATAGACCTTATCACTGAAAAAAGGGATGTAAAAAAATTGAGCAAGGAGGAGAAGAAAGCACTATTTTCAATTGAGGAAGATGCCTTATTTCTTTTAAGTGAACAGAAGGATATACTCACGGTTCATATTCTCTTTCTGCAAAAAAACCAGAAGCAAGAACGCATAGAGTTGTATATACAGGATATCTATCCCTCCAGACTGAAGGAAATATTTAAGATAAAGGAATTTATTGAAAGCAATCTTTCTATCCGCCGGTTCACCTTTGATACGGTTAGAAGATTCTTCCTGAAGGAAGGCAGCAATAACCTCTTTATGCGGGAGCTTCTTTTTGAGTTTGTGGAGAAAATTTTTAAAGGCCTTCCCTTTGACGAAGGTCTACTTATCAGTATTCTTCTTGAGGGAATAAGGAAAAAGCTTGTAGAAGGGGAGGGATACGAATCTCTTATAAAAGAAGCCTTTAGTGTTTATCTCTTTTCAAAATTTAGCACGGGGGATATAAAGATGAGTGAAGTTTCTAAGGATAGCCTTGATGAGTTTTTAAACTCCCTTCCCTCGCTTGATAGCGATATTAAAAGGGCTTTATTCCTTCTGGGGGCTTTAACTCAACGCCTTGTGAATGCTCAAGAGAGGGAAAGAAAGGGTAAAGCTCCGATACTCAAATCCCTGAAAGGTTTGAAAATGAAAGAAAAAGATGTTATGAGGCTATTACCTCTTGTCAGGGAAAAGCTGGAAGCTTATTACTCTTTTGGATACGTGGAGTCTAAACTCTTTGAGAAAGCTTCCGAATACTTTTCAAAGGCTTCATCTCCCTGGAACTTAACAACGGAGGAGATAAACTTCTACTTTGCCCTCGGTATGGGCATGGAGAGGGAAGTAAAGGAAGCTTTAAAGGAGGGAGATAAATGAAGAACAGAAGAGAGTTTTTATTTATTTACGATGTAAGCTGGGCTAATCCCAACGGAGACCCCGGAGACGAAAACAAGCCGAGGATTGACGAAGAGACAGGTATAAACATCGTAACGGATGTAAGACTAAAAAGGTTTATAAGAGACCAGCTGGCGGAAATGGGATATGAGATTTTCTTAAGGGAAGAACGGGACGAAAAAGGAAATCCGAAGACAAAGGAGGACCTTCTAAAGGAATACGATAACAATTACGAGAAAGTCCTTGAAAAATGTATAGACATAAGACTTTTCGGAGGAACTTTTGCGGTTAAAGAAGGAAGAGGAAACTTTACCGGTCCGGTTCAGTTCAAATTCGGAAAATCCCTTCACAGGGTAAAGGTTGAACTCATAAAGGGAACTACCGTTATCCCTTCAAGGGAAGGGGCTCAGCAGGGAACTATGACCGAGTATTACGTAGTTCCCTACTCACTTATAGCCTTCTATGGGGTTGCAAACGAAAAGGCTGCAAAGGATACCAAGCTCAAGGATGAGGACATAGACCTTATGCTTAAGGCAATGTGGTTCGGGGTCAAATCTTCCAACGACGCAATTACCCGCTCAAAGCTCGGACACGAACCAAGACTCCTAATAGAGATTATCTACAACGAGGGAGTTCTCTCCCATATGGGAGAGCTTGATAAACTGGTTTTTATACACTCTAACAAGAGAGATGAGGAAATAAGGGATATAGAGGAGGTTGAGATAGACCTATCCAAGCTAAAGGAGAAAGTTCAAAAGAATAAAGGAAAAATTATGAAAGTTAGGTATAAGCTCGATGACAGAGTAAGGCTAACAACACCGCTAGAAGAGGTATTTGATGGAATAAAGTTAGAAGAGCTGGAGTGGGAGTAATTATGTATCTTTTAGCCTTTGACGTAGTAGGGGATTTCGGACACTTTAGGAAGTTCTTTACCACCTCTTCCCCTCTTACATACCCCTTTCCTCCTCCTCCAACCGTGAGGGGAATAGTTGGGGCTATACTGGGACTTAAAAAAGAAGAGTATCTAAAGAAAACAGAAGATATAAAGCTCGGTATAAGACTACTAAAACCCGTAAAGAAGACAAGAATGACGATTAACTACATATATACAAAGG
The DNA here is from genome assembly GCF_056494385.1 of Aquifex sp. Classification (NCBI taxonomy): domain Bacteria; kingdom Pseudomonadati; phylum Aquificota; class Aquificia; order Aquificales; family Aquificaceae; genus Aquifex; species Aquifex sp. Next base: position 2,908 of record NZ_JBSLZM010000028.1, read on the forward strand.
GAAGCAGCGGAAAGTTTGACCCTACCTTGAATCCCTTAAGGAAACAAGGGAAAACACTCAGAACCCAGGTAAAAGTAGAGTTCTTAAGGAACCCCGCATTTAGGATATATATATCCTGGGAGAATGAAGAGTTATTTACCCGGCTGAAAAATAGGTTGGAAAATCACGAGAGCTATTACACTCTTTCCCTTGGACTTTCGGAGCTTCTCGGGGATTTCTCCTTTGTTGGTATCTTTGAAGCGGAAAAAAGGGAAAGGGCGGAAAAGATAAACACGGTAATTCCCTTAAGCGAAGTTATAGACCTTGACCTTGAAAGACTTGAAGGGAGGGTAGGAAAAGAACGCATACCCGTTTACATGTCCCGGGACAGACAAGTTTTAAGATATGAGGACGTTATCTTTAACGTTGATGGAAAACCTCTATACGGCCGGTTTAAAAACGTTTTGTTTTTAAATAACGGGGAGGTAATTTACCTTTGGGAGTCTCAGAAAAGTCAGGGATATACTCCCACCCGTTTGTTTACATAGAGGACCACATAAACCGATGTATTGAGCTCTGTGAGTTCTTTATTAACGATAAAGCCATAAAGCTTGAAGATAGCTTGAAAAAAGTGATTCTAATTACTACAGCGCTTCACGACTTTGGAAAAACAACAAAGTTCTTTCAAGATTATATGAAGGAAATAATGGAAAAAGGATATGCAAAACCTAATAAACTCTCCGAGCATGCACTACTTTCGGGCGTATACACATACTTTGTTCTTAAAAAATTTACCGACGACGAGCTTTTAGCCTTTTTCGGATACCTTTCCGCAAAAAGACACCACACAAACCCCACAAATATGAGAGTAGAGCTATCTCCGGAAGAAGATGACATAAAAAGACTTAGGAAGCAAGCGGAAACAATAGACGAAGTGAAGGCAAATAAATTTATAAAAAACCTAAATCTTCCGTTGGAAATAAAGAAAAAACTTTACTACAATAAGAAAGATTTTCTTAAGTTCTTGGAAGGACTAAGACAGGAGTTCCGAAAGTTAAGACTCTCCATAAGAAAGAGAAAGAAGGAACTTAAGGATTTCTTCTTATTCCAATACATTTACTCTCTCCTTCTTGACGCGGACAAAACGGAAGCGGGAGCGAAACCCTACAAACCGCAAAGGATAGAAAACATTCCCCTTGAATCTGTTGAACGGTATAAAAGGAAACTGAGGAAAGGAAGACCAATAGACAATTTGAGGGAAGAAGCCTTTAGAGAAGTTCTAAGAAGTTCTCTTGACCTCTCACAGAGAATTTATACCCTTACACTTCCCACGGGTATGGGAAAAACTCTTACAGGCCTTGCCTTTGCCCTTAAACTGAGGAACGAAATAAGGAGAAGGCTCGGATACACCCCGAGGATAATTTATTCCCTGCCCTTCCTAAGCATAATAGACCAGAATGCGGAAGTTATAAAGGAAGTTTTTAAGGAAAATCTACCGGACGGCCTGATTATAAAACATCACCACCTTTCGGAACCCGAGTTCGGCGAGTATGAGTTTGCCATATCCCGACTTCTTACGGAGGGATGGAACGGGGAGATAATAATCACAACCTTCGTGAAACTTTTTGAAACCTTAATCTCCTGGAGAAAAAACTACTCAAGGAGATTCAACAAGCTTGCAGGTTCAATCATTATAATTGACGAAGTTCAAGCACTCCCTTGCGAATACTGGCTCCTTATTAGAGAGGCGGTAAAGGAGTTTTCCGAAAGATTCGGGACTTACTTCATCTTCATGACAGCGACCCAGCCCTACCTCGTTGAAAAGGGAAAGGAGTTAGTAAACAAGGAAAAATATTTCTCAGCCCTTGACAGAATTAAAGTAAACATAGACCTAAAAGAAAAGAAACTTTCTGAATTTATTGAATCAATAAAGCTTGAGGAAGGAAAGAGATACCTATTTATCTTCAACACCGTTAGGGAATCACGGGAAGCTTATAACCTCTTCTCGAAGAAGCTAGGGAAGGAGGTCGGATACCTATCCACTTACGTGGTTCCTTATGAAAGACTTAAACGTATAAGAGAGATAAAAGAAGGTAAGTATTCCATAGTTGTGAGCACCCAACTGGTTGAGGCGGGTGTAGATATAGACTTTGATGTGGTTTACAGAGATTTCGCTCCGCTTGATTCCTTGAACCAGTCAGCGGGAAGATGCAACAGAAATATGGAAAAGGAAAAAGGAGAGTTCAGGGTAGTGAAGCTTATTGATGAGAGAGGAAGAAGCTACGCTTCCTATATATACGATGTAACCCTTCTCAGCGCAACGGAAAACTTATTAAAAGGAAAGAAGATACTAACGGAAAGCGAATTTTTAAAACTTATTGAAGAATACTTTAAGCTCCTATGGGATAAAGTAAGCATGGAACTCTCAAAAAAGATAATTAATGCAGTAAAAGAGTTCAGATTTAGGGATGAAGATATAAGCATAAGCAGTTTTAGGCTAATAAAAGAAGATATATCAAGGAACGATGTATTCATTGAGCTTAATAACGAAGCTCAAAAGGTATGGAGTGAAGCAAAGAGAATTATAAAGGACTTAAGAAGCAGGAAGATAAACATCTTTGAAGCGAAAGAAGCATTTGAAAGGTTAAAACCCCGTTTTTACAACTACGTTATTTCCGTGAGACTTAAAAAGAATATCCCCTTCAAGGATGAGGAGCTCGGAATCTATTACGTTGATAGAAGCTCCCTTGATATTTATTATGACAAAACCTTAGGTTTTAATGAAGAGGGAGAGTATGCAATCTTTTTATGAAATAAACGGAACACTCATATGGTATTACTACATATGCAAAAGAGAAGTATGGTATATAGCACACGGTATAGAAGCGGACCAATCAAGTGATTTCCTTGTCCTCGGAAGACATATACACGAAATCTTTTACAAAGATAGGAAGAAGGAACTTATGATAGACAATAACGTAAAGATAGACATACTTCCCGAGGGAAAAGTAATAGGAGAGATTAAAAAGAGCTCAAAATACCTTAAAAGTGCGATTATGCAGTTGTCCTTTTATCTTTACTATATGAAAAAAGTCAAAGGGGCGGAGTTAAAAGGAGTTCTGCTTATTCCCGAGGAGAGAAAAAGAATAGAAGTAGAGCTTGATAGCGAAAAGGAAAGAGAGCTTGAAGACGCAATAGAAGGGATAAAGAGAATCTTAAGCATGGATAAACCGCCCAAACCTGTAAAAATACCTTACTGCTCAAAGTGTGCCTATAAGGAGTTTTGCTGGGCATGAGAAAACCTACGTATATATTTTCAAGTGGAAGGCTTGAGAGGCGAGAAAACACGTTAAAACTAATAACCGAGGAAGGTAAAAAAGTGCTTCCAATAAATGCAATTTCCGAGATTTACGTTTTCGGTGAAATTGAGCTAAACAAAAGAGTTCTGGAATTCCTATCAAAGGAAGGAATACCCGTTCATTTCTTCAACAGATACGGCTACTACACCGGAAGCTACTACCCAAGGGAGAAACTAAATTCGGGATTAATTACTTTAAAGCAGGCTGAACACTACCTTGATTTTGAAAAACGCTTATACCTCGCAAAGAGCTTTGTTATAGGCGGAATAAACCAGATAATAAAGAATCTGAATTATTATGCAAAAAATAAGGATAAAATCCTTTTTGATTATATCAGGAAGATAGAAGAAACTTCAGAATCTATAAAGGATTTCCAAAGAATAGAAAGTATCATGCAAATAGAAGGAGAAATAAGAAAAATCTATTACGAAGCTTTTGATTATATACTGAATTCTGAAGAGTTTACTTTTGAAAAGCGAACAAAAAGACCGCCGAAGAATCCTATAAATGCTTTAATATCTTTCGGAAACTCTTTGATTTACACTACTATACTCGCTCAAATATACCAGACACACCTTGACCCGAGAATAGGTTATCTTCACGAGACAAACCGAAGAAGTTTTTCGCTAAATCTTGATTTAGCAGAAATATTTAAGCCTTTAATTGTTGATAAGGTTATCTTTACACTAATAAACAGGAAGCAGATTGCATTAAAGCATTTTGAAGAAGAAATAAACTATTCCTACTTAAACGAAAACGGAAAAAAGATATTTATAAAAGCTTTTGAAGAAAAACTTAACACCACATTTAAGTATAAAAATCTCGGAAAAGTATCCTACAAGAAGCTTATAAAACTGGAGTGTTATAAACTGTATAAACATTTTTTGGAGGAACAAATTTACATACCCTACTCGGGGGATTAAAATGTTCGTTATTCTTGTTTACGATGTGAAAGAGGAAAGGGTTCAAAAAGCTCTTAAAATATGTAGAAAATACTTAACTTGGGTTCAAAACTCCGTATTTGAAGGAGAAATAACAGAAGCAAAACTCAGAATATTGATAGACGAGTTAAAGGAAGCCCTTGATGAGTCTTACGACTCCGTTCTTATATACAAGTTCGGAACAAAGAACTACTACGAGAGGTTGAGTATAGGCATAGATAAGCCTTCCCATGATAATATGTTTATTTAGTAATTATTAACAAACTCAAAGGGTTAAAAAAGCCTAAAAATTAGGAAATAAATATTTTACCCTCTTGATTTCCAAATGGTCAATGAACCCCATAAAATTTATATTAGTTCTAACTAACCGAAAGTTTTAAAATTTGAGGTTTTGCTTACAAAATCAATAACTGTGAACCTCCCGGGATTTTGGGGAGATTAGAGGTTCACGGGAAATAAACTCCACTTGACGACTCTTAAAGAATTCTATAAAATTTAAGTGTGGCCGTTGAGCCACAGGGGTTTCTTGTCAACTGAATAAGGTAAGTTATAGGCTGGTTTGTTAGGTGCCTATAAGGGATTGAAAC
>NZ_JBSLZM010000029.1:0-15273 GCF_056494385.1 Aquifex sp.
GGAGGCAGATAAGTTTAGCGATAAAGTGGCTGGTTGAGGCGGCGAGGGAGAGGCCTAGGGGAAGGGGGCAGTATACGATGATAGAGAGGTTGAAGGCGGAGTTATTGGATGCGTTGAATGAGAAGGGTGGAGCGTATAGGAAGAAGGAGGAGACCCACAGGATGGCACAGGCCAACATGGTCTTTTCCCACTTCAGATGGTAGGTCTTCTTTCCCTTTAAAATATTTTTATGCGAATAATCTTATTCTCAGGAAAGGGTGGTGTAGGTAAAACAACTATTTCCGCAGCTACCGGTTATAAACTCTCAAAGCTCGGAAAGAAGGTTATCGTTGTATCCCTTGACCCTGCACACTCCCTTGCGGACTCCTTTGATATTCCCGAGGAGGAAAGAAGAAAGGCAAAAGGTCTTCCCATAAAGGTTACGGAGAACCTTGAGATTCAAGAGATAGACATACAGGAGGAAATAGAGAGATACTGGGGAGAGGTTTACAGGTTCATAGAGCTCCTTTTTAACACGACGGGTCTCCACGAGATAATCGCGGACGAGCTCGCCATACTACCCGGAATGGAAGAGATAACGAGTCTCCTTTACGTAAATAAGTATTACAGAGAGGGGAATCACGACGTCCTAATCCTTGACCTTCCTCCTACGGGAGAAAGTATACGTTTCGTCTCAATGCCAACCGTTATGAAGTGGTATATGAAGAAGATATTTAAGACCGAAAGGTTGATAATGAAGGTAGCAAGGCCAACCGTTGGGAGGATGACTGACGTTCCCCTGCCTGACGATGAATATTTTAAAGCTCTTGAGACCTTCTATGAAAAGCTTAAAGGTGTTGACGAGATACTCGTAAATCCCGAAATAACCTCAATAAGAATTGTTTCAAACCCTGAGAAGATGGTTCTGAAAGAAAGCCAGAGGGCTTTTCTCTACTTTCTACTTTTTGGTGTAAACGTTGATGCGGTAATAGTTAACAAGATTATCCCTCAGGAAGTTATAGAAAGTGAAAACTGTAAGTATTTTAAGAAGTGGCTTGATATTCAAAAGAAATACATACACGAGATAGAGTCTTACTTCTCTCCTGTTCCCGTGTTTAAGGTTCCCCTCCTTGAGGAAGAGGTTGTCGGTCTTGAGAAACTTGAGAAACTCGCAGATATAGTTTACGGAGAAGAGCCACCCGACAGGGTGTTCCATAAAGAAATTCCTTATAAGATTGAACAAAGAGACGGTGAATACGTAATAAGGATTAAAGCGCCCGGCGTTAGGAAGGAGAGCGTTTCTCTTGTGAAGGGAGAAGACGAAATCGTTGTAAGAGTTGGAAACTTCAAGAGCCACATAATGCTCCCGAGAAAACTAAGAAATCTTGAGCCGGAAAGGGCTAAAGTGGAAAAAGACGAGATTCTTATATTTATGAAGTAATGGAAAAGGACGGATTCAAAAAAGGGGACGTAATTCTCGGTTATTACGAGGTTCTTGAGGAAATAGGAGAGGGTAATTTCGGAAAGGTTTATAAGGTAAGGGCACTAAGGGGAAGGTATAAAGGGAAGATATTCGCCCTGAAGGTTGCAAATAACCCTTACGCTATAACCTACCTCTGGAAGGAAGCTCAGACATTAATTCTCTTTCATCACCCTAACATAATTTCTCTACAGAGTTACCTTTACAAGAAGGATAAAAAGGAGCTTTACCTCATATACGAATACATGGACTTCGGGACTCTTAAGGACTATGTAGAAAGCGAGGGAAAACTATCCGAAGAGGAAACCCTGAAGGTTCTTAAACACGTTGTTAACGCTCTTGAGTATCTACACTCAAGGGGATACATACACAGCGATGTGAGACCTGAAAACGTAATAGGTAAGAGGGTTTTCAACACAGTAATATGGAAGTTAGGGGACTTCGGGCTTATAAAAATAAGGGGTGACGCATCGGTTATAGACGTTAAGGGAGCCCTGGGTTTTATAGCACCGGAGGTTTTCAGGGGGGAGATTCACAGAAGCAGTGATATATACGCTTTGGGATGTCTCACTTACTACATGCTTACCGGTGAGGCACCCTTTAAAGGAGAAACGGTAAAAGAGGTAAAGGAAAAGAATAAAAGGGGAATTGTTGATATTCCCGAACATTTATCAGATAAAATGAAAAATCTCTTAAGGAAGATGCTTGAACCCGATTACAGAAAGCGCTTCAGAACCGCCAAGGAGTTAAAGGAATACCTTGTGGCGGAGGGGCTGGTGTGAAATGGGTTACGGGGTGCGTTTACTACGACAGGGAAAACTTTGCGGACCGATACCTGGCGACGGGAAAGACCTTCGCAATAGCTGACGGGATGGGCATAGGAAAGGGAGCAGTCCTTTCCGCAGAAAAGGCGGTTTCTCTACTCAAGGAGTTTGAGCCCTTCCTTTCCGAGGACTACATAAAAGAAACCTTTAAAAAGATAAATAAAGAAATTATTAAGGAAATAGGAAAGCTGGGTGACAGCGTAATTTCGGGAACAACGCTAAGCCTTCTTTCCCTTAACGGAGACAGGTTCTTCATAGGACATATAGGAGACTCAAGAATTTACAGGCTTAGAAAGGGAAGATTTGAACTCCTCACAGAGGACCACGTTAAATACAGGGGAAACAAGAAAATTGTAAGGGTTCTCGGTCTTGAGTGGAACCCCGAAGTTCAAACCCTCACGGGTGAATTAGAAAGGGGGGATACCTTCCTCCTTATATCGGACGGTTTCTTAAACGTAATATCCGAAAGGGAGCTGAGAGAGATACTCACACACAAGGACCTTGAAGGTAGCAAGGAAACGTTAAAAGAGCTTTTCAGAAAAAGGGCAAAGAGAGGGGAGCTTACCTTTATAATAGTTAAGACTTAGACTTTTCAAAGAGTTCAAGCTCCCTTTCCATAAGTTTTTCTGCTTCCTCCTTTGATACTTCCACGTATAACTTACCAATTAGGTAGTAAAACTTTCTGTTGGAGTCAAGCTCCTTTAAAACTTCCTTAGCGAGCCTTAACTCCTTTTCCATAATATCTCTTTCAAGGATTTCAAGCAGTTCGAGTGCCTCCTTTACCTTTTCTTCTCTTATGAAGCCCTCCTCGTTTCTGCTCCTTTCCTGAAGGGCTGTTTTTAAAAGTTCAGAGAGCCTCTTGAAGACTTCTAACATCTTTCACCTCCGACCAACCTAAGGTTTTATTCTCAGAAGGAACATAAAAAAGCTTATGAGGTCTCAACTCAATTCCGTATAGCTTCCTTACTCTATCCCTTACCTCCTTGTCCGCCCAGAACCAGAAGAGCCTGGAACTTACGGGATTGGGACTCCAGACACCCAACCTGAGAGGAACTTCCCAACTCTTTACCGATGAGGAAAGCTCAAGGTAGAAATCTTCTATTCTTCCTTTTCCCCGGGTTAGTGTGTGCTCCGCATGGATTAAAGCCTCAACGTAAGAGTGAGAAGCCGTTTTTATTTTTTCATAATGCTTTGTTTCAAGAGAGAGTTTAACTACACCTTCGTAGATATACGCTTCTCCGAAAAAATTCTCTTGGTCCCGTTTTAGGTCGTAAATAAACAGCTTAACCTTCTTAAAACTTTTTTCATCAAGGTTTATCTTTTCGGGAACGTGTATATCTCCCAGAATTTCCTCCTTATCGAAAAGAGCTTTTTTTTGTATGAAGCTAAGGAACCTTGTAAGAGGGACCTTCTTATGGGTAAGTATGTAGTGTCTTACCTCATTCCTTAGCTTTTGGTTCTTCTTCAGGGAATAAAAAATGAGAGCGGTTTTTAGAAATTTCTTTATTTGCGAACCCCTTAGATAAAGCCCATGAGGCTTATCCTTTAGAAAATCAAAAGAAGGAAGTAAGGGAGACCAGAAAACCAAGGAGCTCATTGAACCTTTGCCTCTTCTTTTCCTACCGCTCTTACTTCCTCAAGAAGTTCTTCTATCTTCGTATAGAGGTCCGCTATAGCTTCTTCAAGGGTTCTCCTTAATGCTTCAAGGGCACCTATCTCTTTCCTTATCTTATCAATAGCCTCATCGTAGCTCATAACGGCTGATATACCCGTTCCGAGGCTCATTATCACTTCGTCAACACCTTCACTTTTTGCCTTTACCTGTGCGGTTGCTCCTACAGGAAGGAGTATTTCCTTCCCTTTTCCGAGTTCCTTAAGAGACCTTAAGGTTACCTCAGCGGTTCTGTAGTCGGATATGGACTGGTTAATAACAGCTATTTCCGCTCTGAGAGCCTCAATCGTAGCCATATAACCCCTCAGCTGCTTATTTAGCTCCTCCATTCTCTTTTCAGCCTTTTCTTGAGCATTCTTTTTTTCTTCCGCCATCCTTCTCCACCTCCTCAATAAGTTTTAATTTTTAATATAATTACTATAATAATATTTTCAATAATTTATATCATAAAATATGAGTGCTATATACTCAATATATCTGACAAAAAAATTTAGAAAGAGAGAAAATCTCTGTAATTGAGTATCAGTTTCCTGTTAGCTTCCGCTTCTTTTATGCGTTTTACGGGTGTTCGGTGCGGTGCAGTTCTTACCACCTCGGGTTTTTCTCTTACCTCTTTTACTATGTTTGCGAGTGCTTTTGCAAACTCAAGAAGTGTTTCGGGGCTTTCGGTCTCCGTAGGTTCTATCATAAGTGCTTCCTTAACTATTAACGGAAAATACATAGTGGGAGCGTAAAATCCGTAATCAAGAAGTCTTTTTGCAATATCTCCGGCCTTCACGTTATACTTAAGCAGATTAGAAGCGGATAGAACGAACTCATGCATACAGGGAGAAGAGGGATATGGGTCTTTAAAGAGTCCTTTAAGGAGGTGTTTTAAGTATCTTGCATTTAAAACAGCAAAGTCCGAAACTTTACTTATATCTTTTCCGTAAGTGAGTATGTATGCGAGGGCTTTCATCCAAACTGTAAAATGCCCCCAAAAGCCGAGAATCTTTCCTATACTTTTGGGGATGTCCCAGTTAAGGAAATATCTCTTTCCATCATAATCTATCTGGGGAACGGGAAGGTAGGGTTTCAGCTTCTCGGAAACACCTACTGGTCCCGCACCCGGTCCGCCTCCTCCGTGGGGTGTGGAAAAGGTTTTATGAAGGTTGAAATGCATAACATCTACGCCCCACTCTCCCGGCTTGAACTTACCCACGAGGGCGTTAAAGTTTGCTCCGTCCATATAAAGGAGTGCATCCTTTTTGTGAAGCTCACGGGCTATTTCCCTTATTTTTCTTTCAAAAATACCTAAGGTGTTCGGATTCGTTATCATAAGTGCTGCAACTCTTTCATCAAGCTTCTTCATAAAATCCTCAAAATCAAGCTCTCCGTTTTTATCGCTCTTTACCACTCTTATATCAAACCCGCATATTGCTGCGGTTGCTGGATTCGTCCCGTGGGCTGAATCAGGAATGAGAACGACGTTCTTCTCTTTATTCCCCTTATCGTCGTGATAAGCCCTTATCAGAAGAAGACCGAGAAGCTCTCCGTGAGCACCTGCTGCAGGTTGGAGAGAAACCTCTGCAAAGCCGCCGAGCTCCTTCAGGAGCTCCTTAAGTTGGTAAACAAGCTTAAGAACAGGTTGTATAAACTCCTCCGGGGTAAAAGGATGAAGACCGAGAAACTCCTTTCTGTTTACGAGTTCTTCGTTTATCTTGGGGTTGTACTTCATAGTGCATGAGCCTAAAGGAACCATCGTTGTGTCAACCGCGTAGTTAAGCTGGGAGAGTTTTGTATAGTGTCTTACTGCTTCAAGTTCTGAGACTTCCGGAAAGTTAAGCTCCCTCCTTAAATACTCCTTCGGAATAACTTCCTCGGGATTTAGTCTCTCAACGTCAAGTTCTGGGAGCTTATACCCTTTCCTTCCGGGCTTTGAGCTCTCAAAAATTAACTTCATAAGAGATTAGTTTAAAATTTTTAGGATATGTCTAAAAAGGTGGTAATTCTAGGAAGTGGTCCTAACCGCATAGGCCAGGGGATTGAGTTTGATTACGCATGTGTTCACGCGGTTTTTTCCCTCCAGGAAGAAGGATACAAGGCAATAATGGTTAACTGCAACCCCGAAACGGTATCAACGGACTACGATACGGCTGATAAGCTTTTCTTTGAACCTGTTGTATTTGAGCACGTTATGGACATAATAGAGCGGGAAAAACCGGAGGGTGTTATACTCCAGTTCGGCGGACAGACTCCTTTAAAGCTTTCAATTCCATTAAAAAAGCAAAACGTAAACATACTCGGAACCCAGCCCGAAAATATAGACAAGGCGGAGGATAGGGAGCAGTTCAGGAAACTAATAATAGAACTCGGACTAAAGCAGCCCCAAAGCGGGACAGCAAAAACTAAAGAGGAGGCTTTAAGAATAGCCTCTTCCATAGGATACCCCGTTCTTGTTAGACCCTCTTACGTTCTCGGCGGAAGGGCTATGAGAATTGTCTACGACGAAGAGGAACTCAAAGAATACCTTGAGGAGGCGGTAAGCGTAAGTTACGAGAGACCGGTTCTTATAGACAAGTTTCTTGAGGATAGTGTAGAGCTTGACGTTGACGCGGTTTCTGACTCCCGGGATGTTTTAATAGGTGCCGTTATGGAACACATAGAGCAAGCAGGTGTCCACTCGGGAGATAGTGCAACCTCAATACCTCCCTATACATTGAGTGATGAAGTTGTTGAAGAGGTTAAAGACCAAACGAGGAAGCTCGCTTTAGCCCTTGAGGTAAAGGGTCTCATAAACGTCCAGTTCGCAGTTTACAACGGCGATATATACGTTCTTGAGGTAAATCCGAGGGCTTCAAGAACAGTTCCCTTTGTTAGCAAAAGTGTGGGATATCCCCTCGCGAAGATAGCTACGAAGGTATTACTCGGAAAGAAGTTAAGGGATATCCTTCCGGAGGTTTTCGAAAGGGTAGAAAAGGGAGAAACTCATACAGCTTCCGACTTTCTTCCTAAGGATAAGAAAATTTTCACTGTGAAGGAAGTTGTGTTTCCCTGGAAGCGTTTTCCCGAGGTTGACCCCGTTCTGGGTCCCGAGATGAAGTCAACGGGAGAGGTTATGGGAATTGACGAGGATTTCGGACTTGCTTACTACAAAGCTCAGCTTTCCGCAGGATACAGACTGCCGGAAAAGGGAAACGTCTTTATAAGCGTTGCGGACAGGGATAAGCCCAAGATTGTTGGCCTCGCAACGGGCTTTCACGAACTCGGCTTTAATATCTTTGCAACCTCGGGCACTTATAGACTCCTTACGGAAAAGGGGATACCCGCTATAAAGGTTTTGAAAGTTTCGGAAGGAAGACCGAACGTCGTAGATATGATTATAAACGGGGATATTCATCTCATAATAAACACACCTTCGGGTAAAAGGGAAAAAAGTGATGCCTATTACATAAGGAGAGCCGCGGTCCAGTTTAACGTTCCTTACTATACAACAGTAAGGGCTGGATACGCAGTACTTGAAGCGATAAAGAGCTACAGAAGACTAAAAGAAAGTGGGTTAAGTCTCTCGGTCAGACCCCTTCAGGCCATTCACAGCGTTTAAAATTTTTCTCACCATCTCATTTATCTTTTCCACATTCGGTTTCTCTATCGGTTTAGTGAATATAAAACCCTGAACATAGTCTGTTCCCATATAAAGAAGGGTCTCAAGCTCTTCAGGTCTTTCAACGCCCTCCGATACAACCTTTATATTACTCTCATGGGCTATCCTTATAAGGTAGTTAACTATTATCTTCTTTAAGTTATGCTTGTGTATATTCCTTATAAGCTCCATATCTATCTTGATTAGGTCGGGGCTGAGTTCGGAGAGGTAAAAAAGTCCCGAGTATCCGGAACCTACATCGTCAAGGGCGACCTTTACCCCTTCGGATTTCAAGAATGATATAAGGCTCTTTACAGCTGTTATATCAAGTTCTTCATACTCTGTAAGCTCAACCACTATCTGAGAAGGGTTAATCTCGTGCATATAAACGGTTGTTAAAAAGTCCCCGAAGGTTTTTAAAGGGTCCTTTAGAAAACGGGGATGGAAGTTCAGAAATAAAAGCCTGTTTCCGAGAAACTCCCTTGCTCTTTTTAATGCTTCATACCTGCAGAAGTTTTCGGAAAACTCGGAGGTGCTCTTTCCCACGTTTATGAGGTCAACAATCCTTATAGGGGGTCTGCAAAGGGCTTCAAAAGCTGCCACTTCTTTCTTTTTTACGTCAACAATAGGGTGAAAAACTATCTTTGTATCTATGAAAATCTTACCAATTTCGTTGTAAATGAGTTTATCTATCAGAACATCGGGGGTTTTTGCCTTAACAACCGCCTTCAGGAGGGATTCACAAGAAGCCATATCAACGTTTCCTTCGTAAAAACGAAGGGACTTTAAGGCTTCCTCACTTAGCTCCGAAAATATGTATAAAAGCTCCTCGTCCTTTATTCTATTTACCTTAACGACGTTTCCCACCCTTTCCCACTTTATACCGAGCTCATCAAGTAGGGCGGTAAATTCCTCAAGATATTTTTCTTCTTCAAAAACAAAAAGTTTTTCTGCCATACTATTATCGCCGTGGATTACTTAGCCTTAACTATTATAGGACTATTTACAGGCATTCTATACGCGGAAGAGATAAGGAGGAGGAAAAATCCCCTTTATTCTTTCCCTCTTAGGTTCGGTATTCTAGGGTTGATACTTTTCTTCGTCCTTCAACTCTTCGGTGCAGAGGGAGGCTTCGTATTTACGATTTCCCACGTTGTTGGCAGACTACTCTGGGTTTTTTACAGGACTTTTATAAAACCTTGACACTTGATAAAAGCATACTAAATTTATTTATCAGAAAACCTAATAAGGAGGTGGGAAAGATGGACAGGAAAATGATAGTTTGGAGACCTTTTGAAGAACTGGAAAGGATAAAGAGGGACTTTGATAGGATACTTGAAGAGTTCCTTCCCGGAAGGGAAGGACAACCTCAAGCTTTAGTTCCTCCCGTTGAGGTTTACGAGACGGACAAGGAAGTCGTCATAAAGGCAGACCTCCCCGGTGTGAAGAAAGAGGACATAGAGATAACCGTTAAGGAAAACATGGTTGCTATAAGGGCTGAAAGAAAAGAAGAGCAGGAAGAAAAAACGGAAAACGTTTACAGAACCGAGAGGTTCTACGGAGTAATAGAAAGGGTAATTCCCTTACCCGTTGAAGTAGACCCCGAAGGTGCAAAAGCCGAATACAAAGACGGCGTTCTTGAGATAAGAATACCGAAAGTTCACGTAGAAAAGGAAAAGAAGATAAAGCTCGCTTAATCCTCCCTTACTCTTTCTATCCTTGCCCCGAGTTTTTTTAACTTTTCCTCAAGCTTTTCATAACCCCTGTCAAGATGGTATATGTTCCTTATAAGTGTTTTCCCCTTTGCTACGAGTCCGGCAAGAACGAGGGAAGCCGAAGCTCTTAAATCTGTTGAGCAAACCTCAGCCCCGTAAAGTTCCTTAACTCCGTTCACGTAAGCGGTGTTTCCCCTTATAGTTATACATGCCCCGAGTCTGTTCAGTTCCTGGGCGTGATGAAATCTATTTTCAAAAATTTTTTCCTTTATTACCGACCTCCCATCAGCCAATGAGAGAAGCGCCATAAACTGGGCTTGCATATCCGTAGGAAATCCCGGATAAACCTCCGTTTCTATGTAAACGGGTTTTAGCCTTCCTTCCCTTCTGAAGACTTTTATTCCGTTTTCGCTTTTCACCACCCTTCCCCCTATCTCTTCAAGTTTCTTTATAACACTTTCAAGGTGGCCTGGATTTGCCCCTTTTAAGAGAACTTCACCATCAGACAACACCGCACCTACCATAAAGGTGCCTGCTTCAATACGGTCGGGTATTACGGAGTGAATGAAGCCCTTCGGGTTTTCCGTTCCCTTAATCCTTGCGGTTCTCCCCCTTACTTCTATTTTTGCCCCCATCTTTCTTAAAACTTCTATTAGGTCCATAACCTCCGGTTCAAGGGCTATATTCTCAAGGATACTCTCTTCGGGAACGCTCGCCAGATAAAGGAGTGCGTTCTCTGTTCCCGTGACCGTTACGAGTTCAAAAGAGAAGTGAACACCCCTTTTCTTATCAATACTTGCGTAAATGTATCCGTTTCTTATCTCTACTTTGGCACCTGCGGATTTAAAAAACTTTATATGCTGGTCAACGGGTCTGGCTCCTATGGAACATCCCCCCGGGAGTCCCACAACCGCCTTTCCGAACCTTCCGAGCAGTGGTCCGAGGGAGAGTATGGAAGCCCTCATCAGTCTTACTATCTCTTGTCCTGTTGTAAAAGAGCTTACGGTAGGTTTCACGAATACCCTTTTCCCTACCTGTTCAACCTCTGCACCGAGATTTTTCAGTAGCTTAATCGTGTTTCTTACATCAAGTAGGTCGGGAACGTTTGTTATTAAGCACTCTTCTTCCGTTAGTATGGTTGAGAAAAGAATGGGAAGGGAGGCATTTTTAGCACCCGAAACCTCAATTTCCCCCCTTAGGGGGACACCTCCCTCAACCACAAAGTAATCACTGTAAGTATATAAGGTAGTGCTCGTCATCTTTAGGAATAACTATCTTAACGATATCGTAATCCTTTGAGTAGTAAAGAATAACTCCTTCGTCGTTCTCTTCGTAAACTATCTCCTTATCCGAGTAAACAACTATTATCTTGTCCTCCTTTTCCTCTACACAGGGATAGGTTATATTCTCACCACTACACATGTTATAGCTTCCTTGACTCCTTCAAGGGAGTGAATTTTATTTATCACAAGTCTTCCGAGTTCGTCTTGATTGGGAACCTCTACAAAAACTATTATGTCGTAGGGTCCAGTGACAACGTCCGCGGTTTTTACACCTTCAAAAGTTGAGAGTGCAAGCATTATTGAAGGTATCTCCCTCGGGTCCGCCTTTATCAAAATGTATGCCCTTATAGCGTATTCAGATTCCAACTCCATTAACTCCGTTATGGACATTGGATAATTCTTTTCTTCGGGGTTCATTTTCTACCTCCTCGGTAAATATTCTTAAGATTATATCCGCACTTTCCGGGTTTCTCTTCATTTCCCTTATAGCCCTGTGTATTAATTTTCTAAGGTATGGATTACTCTTCAATCCGTCAATACTTTGTTTCAGCTTAAGAATGTAGGGTTCCACCTTCAGGCTCTCATACCAGTTCCTGAACTTCTTCACCTCATCCCACAGTATTATCTCTCCCCTTTGGGCTTCCTTCATTCTCTCCTTTAGGTTTTCTTCAACAACCTGTTTAAGGTCGTCAATATCGTAAAGGAATACACTCTCTATCTCCGAAACGGAAGGCTCAACGTTCCTCGGAACGGATATATCTATAACAAACTGGGGCTCGTAATTTCTCCTCCTTATTGATTCTTCAAACTCTTTCTTCGTAAGTATGTAGCTTTTTGCACCCGTTGAGACGATAACTATGTCCATAAGGTGGAGGTATTCCCTTAGTTTCTCAAACCTTAGTGCGTTTCCTCCAAGTGTTCTTGCGAGTTTTAGGGCTTTTTCGTATGTTCTGTTCGTTATGTGTAGGTTTGTCCCGAACCTCTTCAGGTAGTTTGCGGCAAGCTCCCCCATCTCTCCCGCCCCTATCAGTAGGACGTTAGCCTCCCTAAGCTCCCCGAAAATCTTCCTTGCGAGCTCAACCGCTGCGTAGGATACGGAAACCGCACTTCTGCTAATTCCCGTTTCTGTTCTCACTCTCTTTGATGCTCTTAGAGCCCTCTCGTAAACCCTGTTCAGGATTTTACCTACTGTATCAAGCTCCTTTGCAACCCCGTACGCCTCCTTAAACTGAGCTACTATCTGTGGCTCGCCTATTACCATAGAGTCAAGACTTGAAGCCACCTTAAATATGTGAAATACCGCTTCATCTCCCTTCTTAACGAAAAAATGTTTCTTGAAAGATTGGGGAAGTCCTTTTAGGGAAAGGAGCTTTTCTACCACTTTATCGGATACGTCAACTATGTTGTAAGCGTAAACCTCAACTCTGTTACAAGTTGATAGAAGCATAACTTCCTCTAACGGAATTTCTCTCTTCAAGGTCGGGAGTATGCTTTTCGTTTCCTCAAGGTTACAAGCCAGCTTTTCCCTTACCTCTACGGGGGCTACTTTAAAGTTCACCCCCACCACGAATATTTCGCCCATCAGGTTTTAAATTATTCCATTTTTTTAAGACTTATGTCATAAAACCTTAATATCTCCGAAGTTATCTCGTTGGAAAGGAGTATGTGCTCCTCCCTTATCCTCACCCTACCCTCTTTTTCTTCAAGAAACTCTCGCAGGTATTCGGGAAACTCGGGGAGTAGCTCTTTTCTTACTCCCTTTCTCAACCTCAGGTTAAGGATAATTCTTTCTTTTATTAGCTCTTTATCGTCAAGGGGAAGGTTATACTCAACGGGCTTTTTGCCCTTTCCTAAGAGCTTCAGGTATCTGTATAAGTTTCTCGTGTTGCCGTATCTCTTCTTTTCGTAAAATCCCCACGCGGATACACCGAAACCCAGAAACTCCTCAAGCTCCCAGTAAAGAAGGTTATGCCTGCACTCGTATCCTCTCCTTGCCCAGTTTGATACCTCGTATCTTTCGAACCCGAGAGCTTTTAATCCCTCGGAAAGAATATTGTGCATTTTTACAATACTTTCTTCATCCGGGGGTGAAAGCTCCCCTTTTTTAAACAGTATGCCCATGGGCGTGTCCTCATACAGGGTAAGGAGGTATGCGGAAATGTGTTTTACGGGAAACCTCCCGAGCCCTTTAAGCTCCTCCTCTATATCTTTGGGTGTTTGTGAGGGATAGCCCCATATAATGTCAACGTTTACGTTCTCATAACCGAGCTCAAAAATTCCCTCAAGGAAGGTATATACGTCTTTTAGGCTGTGCTTTCTTCCGAGAGCCTTTAAGCCCTTCTCGGTAAAGCTCTGAACCCCGAGGCTTATCCTGTTAATCCCGAGCTCTTTAAACTTCTTGAACTTCTCTTTTTCAAAGGTTTCCGGATTACACTCTATAGTTATTTCGGAAGGTTTAAAGGTGAAGCTTTTATAAATTTCCTCCATTACCTCTTCAATGTGTTTAGGCTCAAGAAGTGATGGGGTTCCCCCTCCGAAGTAAAGGGTCTTAACTTCCCCTTCTATACCTTTATATAGGTTTATCTCTCTCTTCAGGGCTCTTATATACTCTTCGTGGCTTATATCGGAGTTTACAACGGACATGAAGTCGCAGTAAGGACACTTATACGTGCAGAAAGGTATGTGTATGTAAATGCCTCTAATCATCGGATTTTAATTTAGTTAGGTTATATTAAACTTCACTATGCCAGCTGACCCGAGAAACGCAGGAAAGGATAAAGGAAACCTTGAGATGGAACTTAAGAATCTCCTTACATCCGCAAGGATAAGGAAGATGGAGTACGAGGCTATAGTTGATGAGCTTGAAGAGGACGAACTGAAGTATGACCTTTTTGAGTATAAGGAGTATTACGAAACCAGCGTAAAGCCTTATATAGATAAGGCGTATAAGAACGGGAACGAGAAGCTCGTAGCTATGGCGGAAGAGATAAAAGGTATATTTGAAGAAATCATCGACATGATTACCGCAAGGATAGACGAACTATCTAAAAAGTGAAGAGGGTATTTATATCCCTCGCGGACCGTTCCGCATCAAACTACGTTTACGAGATATTTAAAGAAGGATTTGAGGAATACGAGATACTAGGTCTTACAGATTCAAGACTTGAACAAATAGGTATAAAAAGTATCGGAAGGTATGAGGAGATATCCGCCGTAGGCATAACGGAAGCCTTAACGAAGATTCCTAAGTTCTTAAAACTATACGGGAAGATTCTTAAAAGTGTTCAAAAGGTTGATACCTTAATTCTTTGCGATGCACCTGCTCTAAACCTAAAACTCCTGAAGGATGCAAGGAAGATAGGCGTTAAAAAAGTTATCTACTTCATTTCTCCCCAAGTTTGGGCTTGGAAACCTAAAAGGGCTCAGATAATAGGAGAGTTTGCAGACCACCTAATCGTAATACTGCCCTTTGAAAAGGGTATTTACAGAAAGTTTAAAAACTTAAGGGTTCACTACGTCGGACATCCCCTCGTTGATATGGTAAAGCCGAGAAGTGATAGGGAAAGGTTCTTAAGTAAGTTCAGGAGGAAGCCACTACCCCTTCTTTTGGGAAGCAGGGAAACGGAGATAAAGAGGCATGTAAAGCTCTTTAAGGATAAAATTGACAATTTAAAAAGGGAGTTTGAGCCTGTATCCCCTACTTTTCCCGAGTATGAAAGGTTCATAAGAAGGGAACTAGGGGTAAAGACCCTCACCTATGAAGGAGCTTCTTACGACTGTTTCCACCACTCGGAAGCTTCGGTAATAGCCTCAGGAACCGCTTCCCTTGAGGCCGGACTTTCCTTAAACCCTCACGTCGTTTATTACAGGGTAAACCCCATTACATACCTTATAGGAAAAAGGCTGGTTAAGGTTCCCTTCGTAAGCCTTGTTAACATACTTCTCAAAAGGGAGGTAATTCCCGAAGTAATACAGAAGGATGCAGAGGAAATATTCAGAAAGTTTGAGTATGTTTACGAAAAAAGGGAAAAGATAAGGGAAGATTTGAGCGTGCTTAGATACGTCCTGGGGGAAAGCGGAGTTATAGCAAGACTCAGGGAACTGTTTAAGGAGATAATTTAGTATATCTCTTATGATTAGGTTTGAAAATTACGAGGTTGCCGTAGTTATAGTTATGACGAGATTCCTTGAGGCTATTGCTATAGTTCTCGCAATATACCTTGCACTTAAGAAGTATAAGCTGAGGTACGTAATCGCTCCTGCGGGAATAGTTTTTCTGAGCGTTCTTACAAACCTCGTGGGACTCATCTACAGGGAGTATTTCCCGATAATTGCATCCGTTAATTTCTTGACGACCGCTCTTTTACTTTCCCTCCTCGTTTTTTACGTCGTTAAAAATCCCGAAAAGACGAGGGATTTCACGCCTCCTAAGGAAACCAGGTGCCCCGTGTGCAACGTTCTAATCCTTAGAGAAGATGAACTATGTACCGCAAAGATAGGGGATTACACCTACTTTTTTGATACCTGCCACCACCTCGTTCAGCTCCTCAGCGAGCCCGAATACTTTCTTGAAAAGGGAAGCGTATTTAAGGGTGATATAAAGGAGGTTTTCGTAAAGACAAAAGACACAAAGCGCTGGAAAAAGCTGGACAACGTGAAACTCGTTGAGGAGGACGGAAAGGTAGTTCCCTACGAAAA
>NZ_JBSLZM010000030.1:0-36650 GCF_056494385.1 Aquifex sp.
CCTCAAACCGGGATATAAACCGAGGTTTTTAAAATACTTTCTGTAGGTTACAGAAATATACGTGTTTCCCGCACCGCTTCCCCTACTTCTTACGTAGGTGTAATACCTTGATGATACGGAAAAGTAAAAGGATTTAATGCTCGCTGAAAATGAGTAATAAACACTGTTTGACTCGTAGTTATCGTCTTTGGCATGGGAAAATCCCGTCCTGAAGAAGAACTTTATCCTTCTTCGTGGCTTAAGTTCTTTAACAGGACATCCGTATCTATCAACAAGGACGAAAAAGGGAGTGTTGGGACATTTATCCACGCTATCGTCCACACCGTCAAGGTCGGAGTCCCTAAAGCCAAACGCAAAGCCAAGAAGTGCAAAAAGTAGTGCTAAAAGCATCTCAGCGAACTATTTTAATCCTCCCATTTTTCCTCTCCTTCGTGAGGTGGATATCTATTTTTTCCTTTTTCAAACTCCTCGTATCTTTCCTTATTTCTTTCAAGCTTTTCATCCAGCTCCTCATAAAACTCTTCCCTTTCCTCCCTGTGCATATATTCCCTTTCTACTTCTCTTTCCATTTCCCTTTCGTATTCATACATTTCTTCCTTTTCGGGTATTTCCCTTTCGTGGTGTCTTTCCCCGAACTCCCTGTAAAGTCTCTTTATTATCTCCTCCCTTTTTTCCTCCTGCATCTCCATTAACTTCATTTTCAACCTGTTCATATATATGTATCTCTCTTCGGGGGGGGCTTTCTTAACCTTTTCTATAAGCTCCCTTATATCATCCTCCCCTAAAGCAAATAAAAACAAGAAGAGAAGAAGAAAGAAAACCATCATAAATAGGATATGAAAACTTAATCTTCAATTTCCACGTCTATCTCAAGGGCTACGTAGTTGTTATTATTGTCCTGAACGTATTCAACCTCAACGTAAGTGTTCTGACTTTGGAGGTTTTGGAGTTGTGAAAGACACTCGGTTCCTACGAGATATGTATCTTCCTCATGCGGAAGGTCAAACTCACAATAAGTTCTATCGTTTACCTGTATGGTAGTTCTATTTACCGTTATGGTGTTATTTATTGTATCAACCTGTATATCTGATAAGGGTAACTTCATCTCATGCCTTTGTATCATACCTTTGTTGTTATGTTCTTCTCCCTCTCCTTCTCCGAACCTTTCCCTGTGTTCCCTTTCGTATTTCTCACCACAGTCGTCTCCTTTTTCAAGCTCAAGCTTTATAACTCTTTTATCTACGGGATGAATCTTTACCTCTGCACATACGGGACCCTGCATACTTTTAATTGTCCGAACACAGTCCTGACCGCAGTAATTTCCACCTGGAAGCTTACAAAGCGTGTTACTTTCAACGTTTGCCGTAAGCTCCGGACTTACCGAAATTGTTCCGTCAAAGTTTTGAGGGTCTATCACCACGTAAGCTTCTATTTTCCCTCTTGTTTTTATGTTTTCTTCATCTTCATGCCTTGCTGAAACATACATGTCTTCAACTCTACACTCACTGTTCGCATTATCACAGTTTACTCGGAAGTTATTAAGTTGAAAGTCTACAACGAGGTTTTTACCTTGAGCCGGGTCAACGTTTGCCTGAAGGTTTATTGAACACCTTCCCGCTTGTTGGTCACATCTTATGTTCTGTTTATTGTCAATGACAAAGTTCTTTTCTTGACCTTCGTAAACTACAGTTCCCCGATTTGAAATTTCAAGTTTCATACCTACAAACTGCTCGTTCGGAACTTGAACAGTTCCAAGGTAATGGTATACCCCTTCCAGTTCCGCAAGGTCAAGGGTTACCCCCGTGTTGTCATTAAACACAACTTCCGTATCTGTGCATGCATCATCCCTACATAGCTCAATCTTCTGAAGCTTAATTTCAAATCGTGCTATATTTGCCGGTGCATCGGTTGCGTAAAGGTCAAGGGAGGAAGTCGTTAACGAGCTTCCTGAGGATACTGAGCCTCCACCACCTCCACCGCATCCGTAAATAAGTGCTAAAGAAAATATACTTACCGCAAGGAGCTTTTTCCTTCTCATCATTTCCACCTCCTGGTTTTAAGAGTAGGATGTAAAAGTTAGCTGAGAGTAAGCTAAACGTTAGTTACACGTTAGTTAGGGCTTTTTACATAAGAGATAAAATTTTATTATGACCATAAAGGTAATTAAAAAAGAAAAGTTATACGAGACCTTGAGGGAGGTTCTGAGAAAGGCCGAAAAAAGCCTAAAGGTTGCCTCCGCCTGGATAAGGGGTGAGGCTTTTAAGGAGCTTCTCTTTTCCTTAAAGGAAGGGGTTGAGATTGAGGTTATAGTAAGAGCAGGTGAACTTTCGGACCTTGAGATAACGGACGTTTCTTTCTTCATAGCTGTAAAGGAAAGGGGAGGAAGAATTTATCTGAACAGAAAACTCCACTCGAAGTTTTTAGTTGTTGACGAAAGTATAGGGGTTGTTGGTTCCTCAAATATTACACTCAGGGGAATACACAAGGATGGAAACGAGGAAACTAACGTTCTTGTAGAAGATGAACCTGTAAAGGAACTACTTGAAGAGTTTGAGAGGTTAAAGGAGTCTTCCCTTGATATAACGGGGATAAAGGGTTTTACGCTTAGCGTTAAGAACTCTAAAGAGGGAAGCGCCATCTTTTTTGAAGATGTAAAGGAACAGAGCTACCTCAAGACGGAAAAGAACGAAAGGGTTTATCTCGTCAGACTCGTATCCCTTCAGGAGTCAAGAGAGCTGAATAACGAGGTGATAAACAGAATAATGAAAAGTGAGAATGGTGATTGGAAAAAGGCAAGCTTTTACGCATACATGGGGGAAAAGCCTCCCTTGAAGATAGGGAACCTTGAGTTTATATGTGAATACGATAAAAAAGAGAGAGTTTACAGAACGGAAGACTTTTTTTTGGAAAGCGGTATGCCTCTTGTTCCCGCAACTGAGGAAGAGTATATAAACGAAGTATTTCGTAGAAATCACGCGGGATACAGTATGTCCATTCCGGTTTACATAGGGAAGCTTTACGGCTCGGATATAAAAACATATCTTGACGCTCTAAAGGTGATAACTCAACACATGGTTCTTCTCGGAACTACAGGATCGGGTAAAACAACCTTTGTGAGAAATTTCCTCGGAAACCTTTCGGAGGAGGTTGAAGTTGTAGTTCTGGACCTTCACGGGGAATACGGAGAGCCCCTCAGGGAAAGAAGGGAGGTTGAAGAAATAGAGATTGATAACGTTCTCTTTCCCGTTGATGTTGATGACCTTAAGGAAATCCTGAAAGGAAGCGGTATAATCCTCGAGGAGAAATCAGCACAAGAAAAGAACTTTTTCGCATTTTTTAGGAAATCCCTGGTCCCCGACATTAAGCTGATAGCTTACAGAGAAAAAAGTCTGAGGGAGCTTGTAGAAACCGCTTACCAGTTTCTTCCCGTGGATATGAAGGATGAATTAAGGAGTATGCTTGAATACCTAATAACCCAATACGGGAGCAACTCCGTGAACGCTCAACCGCAGGTTATTAAAAAAATAGAGAATCTTTTGAACTCTGAAAAGAAACTTAAGGTTATTAACTTCAGGAATCTTGATATACTCCAGAGCAGACTGAACCTCGTTGGTCTAATTCTAAAGGAGTTATTCAGGAGGGCAAGGGAAGATAGAAGGGAAAGGTTAATAGTTGTTGAAGAAGCCCATAACTTTGTCCCCGAAAAAGGTGTAGGTATAGCTCCCTACGGAAAGGAGAACATAGCCCAGGTAGTTCTTCACGAGATAGCTATGGAGGGGCGAAAGTATAACCTGGGTCTTATCGTAGTTTCCCAAAGGCCTTCAAACATAAGTAAGTTTGTTCTTTCCCAGATGAACACTCAGGTGATATTTAAACTTATAACGAAAAACGACCTTGAAGCCGTTTCCCAGTTTTTTGAGCATTACAAAGAGGATATATACAGGAAACTTCCTTTCCTTAAGGTCGGAACAGCATACGTGAGCGGACTCGGGGCTCCCTTTAGCTTCCTCGTTGAGATAGAAGGGATTATCCCTCAGACTCCTTAAGCTTTGATAGAAGTCTCTCCTTTACCTGGTCGTAGTAGGGATACGTTATTCCCTCCTTCTTTATCCATTCTACAAGTTCAAGGGCTTCCTTAATTTTGCCTTCTCTCTCAAGGAGGTAAACGTAAACCTCAAAGGCCATAATCTGGGGTAGGGTTCCTCCCCACCTTTCCCTTAGTTCATCTTTATACTCCTCGTAAAGCTCAACGTCCTTAAGGACGTACTTCTTCACCTTTTCAAGGTCTTTCTGTTTCTGGGCAAGGAGAATAAGGTCGTTCAGTATAAGGTGCGCTTCGTAGGGTGTGCCTTCCATCTTAAGGGCTTCGTTGTAAAGCCATTCTGCAAACTCGTAGTCTCCTTCAAGGAGAGCTGTTTGGGCAAGGGTTCCGAGGAAGGTTCTCTTTGTATACATCGGGTTTTCTATCTCTCCGGTATCAAAGTGTTTTGCCTTGAAGGGAAAGTTTAGGCTTTTTATCGTCTTTAAGGAGTAGTAGTGTTTAACCTTCTTCTGGTATTTATGTGGGAGGTTTTCATACCAGTCCCACAGGTCCAAGGCCTTAAGAAGTCCTCCTTTTTCTCTGAATATTCTGAAAACTCTTCCTATCATCGGTAATAAGATAAGACGTAATCGAGTTTTCGCCTGCATTTAGGACAGAAATCTCGGGATTTTCTGTCAACTTCGTGGATGCTGTTTGAGAAACTCATAACACAGTAGGGGTCCTCGCAGTGCTTGAGACCGAAAGTGTGTCCGAGCTCGTGGTTAGTTTCCTTAAACGTTCTCTCAAAGAAAACCCTCTCGTCGGGATGCCTTAACCTGTATGTGCTCACGACAGCATACTTTCCCCCATACTGGGCTTCTCCAAAAACGAAGTTAAGACCTTCCTCGTAAAGGTCAAATCCGACCAGGGCTATAAGCCTCACCATGTTCGGGTAAACTATTCCCGATAGGTATTCAAGAATGGCCCCGGCACGATACTGTCCCCTTTGGAGATTGTAAGCCACGCTTATGTCTGCCTTTACCGTTGATACCCTTACATCAAGTTCGAACATCTCTTTTATATTTCCCGCATCCGCAAGGAGAAGCCTGTCTTCAACATCTCCGAAAGATACGATGTATATATATCCCATTATCTAAAAGCTAAAGCAGTTCAGAAACCTTGAAAAGTGCGTATAGGGGAACGCCCTCTTTTTCTATGTTTTCCCTTCCTCCCTCCTCCCTGTCTACCACGGCAAATACACCTATAACCTCAAGACCGAATTCCTTACAAGCCTTTACTGCCTTGAGTGCAGAGCTTCCCGTTGTTACTACGTCTTCAAGGACCGCAACCCTCTCCCCGGGATTCAGCAGTCCCTCAATCTGTCTCTTCATTCCGTGGCCTTTCGGCTCCTTCCTCACAACGAAGGGTTTTATAGGATTTGAATCCATAAAGGAGACGAAGCTTACCGCATAGGCTATGGGGTCGGCACCCAAGGTAAGTCCGCCGCATGCGTCGGGATTAAACTCCTTGAGGGTTTCATACATAACTTTCCCGAGTGTGTAAGAACCCTCCGGGTCAAAGGTTACCTGCTTGAGGTCTATGTAGTATCTGCTCAGTTTTCCCGAGGAAAGCTTAAAAACGGGTTTGTCCGCAACCTTCAGGGATCGCTTCCTTATCAGCTCCTTTAGTCTTTCTCTCTCAAGCATTTAAATTGATTATACCTCTCAAGGACTTTTTCCTTTAGTTGTTCGTTTGCTTTACCTTCAAGGAACGCTTTCACTTCCTTTTCAAGCCTATTTAGGTGCTTTACTTTTATCTCTTCGTTTTTTGGCTTCTCCGCCTGAATTTTGTGTCCTCCTTCCATCAGACCCTCGGGTATATACCAATCCCTAAAGTAGGTGTATCCGAGTTTAAGGAGCTCAAAACCCATACGCGAGAGTGCGGGAGGAACACCCTTCTGGAGCTCCTTAGCTGTTTCCTTATCCTCAAAGTATTCAACGAAAAGCTTAGGAAAGTAGGAAGAAAATAACTTGTAAACTTCCCTCTCACAAAGAGAGCCGAAGAAGGAACTCCCTTTAACCGAGGGTTTTATCCCGAATATTTCCGCCCAGGGGCCATAGTGGGGTTTCCTTCCGAGGAAAACCTTGACCGTTAGAAGACTTTCTCCGTCAACCGCTAGGTCAAGGTTAAACTCCTCTACAAACCTTCCCCTTGATACCCTTACGAGTTCCAACCTCCCGAGGTCTGTCTCAACACCCTTCTCAAGCCTTTTTTTTAGTGCTTCAAAATCCCCGAAGGAAAGCATATAATTTTTTTACAATGTTTCTTTCTCTGAGAGCTCTGATATTAATTCTGGTGGTTTTAACCTTTGTAGGGACAAAGCTATCGGGTTTATACGTTCTCTGTGTTCACGAAAGAGAGAATATCGTCCACTACGAGGTTTTAAACCTTTCTGAAGAATCGGATATTTTTACCGCCGGGGAGGTTCACGTAAATATTGATGACTTTTTAACCCCAAAGGAAGTTGATTTAAGTTTTCCCCTGGTTTTACCCGCATTATTTGTAAATTTCCCTGTAAGGAGGAAACTTTCTTCTTACAAGATAAAGATAACAATTCCCCTTGAGCCGATAAATAAAACGGTCCGCCTCTTAATTTGATTCCCTACCTCTCTTTCTAGAGGTATTCTCAAATTTCCCGAAAGGAGGTTAGGTATGTTTCTTGTTTTTCTAATTGTTTTTGGACTTTCGTTCGGTATAACGCTTGAGGAAGGTTTAAAAGTTCTGGAGGAAAACAACCCGGAGCTCAAGGCCATGAGGAAGACCCTTGAGTCTTACAAAGGTCTTGAGATTGCCGCAAAGGCTTTACCGAACCCGGAACTTAGATTGGAAAGTGGTTTTTTCTCAACAACTCAGGATTTAAAACCCGTGGGGAGGTTCGTATACATACTTGAACTTTCCCAGAGAGTTCCTTTGTGGGGGCTAAGGGAAAAAAGGCTAAAGGTTGCAAAAACAGAAAGGGAAGTTTTTCTATACGACTACACCGCCAGGAAGTACGAGCTGTTTTCGGAGTTTTACGGGAGATTTTACGAGACCCTTTACAGAAAGGAGATTCTGAAGATAGAAAAAGAAAACCTTAAGATATCGGAGGAGATTCTTAACTTTGTTGAAAAAGCTTACAAAATAGGTGAAAGAACCGAGCTTGAACTCCTAAGGGCGAAAAGAAATTACGAAGAGGCAAAGATAAGGGTTAGCCTGGCCCTAAATGACTATGAGCGCTCACTTAAAGAGCTGGAAGCCTTTACGGGAAGTGAGGTAAAAGACGTAAAAGGGAACATTTACACCCTTCCGGAAATTCGTGTTCCGGAAGTTAGCAAAAGTCCGAGGGTTATGAGGTACCTCTCGGTTCGTAAACTCCTGGAAAGAAGGATAGAGGTTGAGAAAGCTCTTTCAAAGCCCCAACCGAGTATAGGCATTCTCATGGAGGACAGCGAAGAAGGATATTACGGCTTTCGTGTAAGCCTTTCCTTTGAACTTCCTGTCCTATACAGAAGACAGGGGGAGATACTGCGACATATGAAACTGAAGGAGGCGGTTTCCTACCAAATGAAGAACGAAAAGCTCGTACTCTCAACAGCTGTTAGAAATGCCCTAACCCTTATGGGAACATTAAGAGAGAGTATAGAGAACCTTGAGAGAGTTCTTCTACCTCGTGCGGAAAAGGAGCTTTCTCTTGCATTAAAAAGTTATAGGCTTAACGTGATAAGCCTCCTTGAGCTTACCGACGTTAAGAGGCGTTACTTTGAGCTGTTAAGGGAAAGAGCTCGTCTCTACAGGGAATTTCACATAGCCTTTTCCGACCTGATAAAAGTGGGAGGTATTAAAAGATGAGGCTTCTTTTCGCTCTATTTCTCATAAGCTTTCTTTTTGCTCACGAGGGTGAAAAAGAGCACCACGAAGAAGAAATAAGGCTTACAAAGGAACAGATGGAACTTCTCGGTATAAAGCTCATGAGGGTTGAGAAAAAGCCCGTAAGTAAAGTTATGGAGTTCCCTGCAACCGTTGAAGAGTATCCCCAAACCGCCTATAAGGTCTATAGCCCCATAGAGGGAATAGTAAGGAAGGTTTACAAGTTTGAGGGAGAATACGTAAGAAAGGGTGAGCCGCTCCTTGAAGTCTTTTCCCCTTACATAACTGAGCTGATAACGAGGGTTGAGCGAACAAAAAGGGAGCTAAAAGTAGCAGAAAAAGTTTATAAGGAGTACGAAAAACTATACAAACAGAAGTTGATAAGGTATAGGGAATACCTTGATGCAAAGGCAAGGTATGAAAGCCTTAAGGGAACTTACGAGGCTCTCCTCGGGGAGCTGAGAAGCTTCGGAAAAATTAAAGGGAGAAACCTCCTTATAACCTCTCCCGGAGAAGGTTACGTTGTATTCCAGAAAGTCTTTGTAGGTAGCAGTGTGGGAGTTGATAGACTTCTTTACGAGGTTCACAACCACAAAAAAGTTTGGGTGTATGCCTGGGTATCCCCCGAGAAGCTTAAGGAGGTAAGAAACTCCGAACATTTTGAGGTAATGGTTGACGGGAAAAGTATCGTGTGCTCTCCTGACTACATAGGACACGAAATAGACGAAGGAACAAGGAAAGTAAAGGTGAGATGCACCGTTAAAAATGAGGGGCATATACTTCTACCCGGAATGTTCGTAAACGTGAGGGTTTACACCGGAAAGGATTACGGGATAGTTGTTCCCAAATCCGCGGTTAAGGAAATAGAAGGTAAGCATGTAGTTTTTCTCTTTAAAGAGGGAAAGTTTATACCGAAAGAGGTTGTG
Source organism: Aquifex sp. (assembly GCF_056494385.1). Classification (NCBI taxonomy): domain Bacteria; kingdom Pseudomonadati; phylum Aquificota; class Aquificia; order Aquificales; family Aquificaceae; genus Aquifex; species Aquifex sp. The sequence continues at coordinate 8,854 of NZ_JBSLZM010000030.1, forward strand.
ATACTTAAGGATCTTGGAAAAGAGTTTCTCATAGAGGGTATACACGAAGGTGAGGTTATAGCGGTTGAAGGAACTAACTTCCTGAAGACAAAAATCACCGGTATAGAAGAGGGAGGACACGCCCACTGAAGGAGGTGAATGGATGTTTAGGGTTATACTGAAAAACAGACTTCTTGTTTTAATACTTCTCGGAGTTGTAATATTTTACGGAGTCAAGAGCTTCAGAGAAATCCCCATAGACGCCTTCCCCGACCCTACTCCCGTTCAGGTGAACATATACACGGAAGCTCCCGGGCTTTCCGCCGAAGAAGTAGAAACCTTAATAACCATTCCCATAGAATCGGTTATGAACGGTATAAAAGACGTTACCCTCGTCAGAAGTGTTTCCCTTCCCGGGTTATCTTACGTATCCGTTTACTTCAAGGAAGGAACAGACGTTTACTTTGCCAGAAGACTCATCATGGAAAAGCTCCCCGACGCGACCGCAAGACTCCCGGAGGGATACGTCCCCGTCATGGGGCCAAACTCAACGGGACTCGGAAACATACTCCTGTATGCTGTTGAGGATACAAGCGGAAAATACAGCCTTGAGGAACTCAAATCCATATACCAAAGGTGGATGATAAGACCTCTGGTTATGAGTGTGGGAGGTGTGGAAGAAATCGTCCAGTTCGGCCCCGAACTCTCCTACCTCATTATCCCCGACCCTGATAAGTTTCTTTATTACCGTATAACCTTTGAAGACCTGCTTCAGGCGCTAAAGAGGAACAATCTCATAGTTGAGGGAGGCTTCTACGTATCAAAAGAAGGAGACCTCGTTGTAAGAGGTTTGGGAAGAATAACATCTATCCGGGAACTTCTTAACATTCCTGTGAAAGTTGACGAAAAGACGGGTTTACCCATTCTCCTCGGGGATATAGCAACGGTAAAGAAGGGGGAGGTTCCTAACAGACGGGGAGCTTTCACGATGAACGGTAAAGAGGTTCAGGGAAACATAGTAGTTAAAAGGATATATGAAAACACAAAGATAGTGGTTGATAAAGTCAAAAAGAAACTTGAAGAGATAAGAGAGATACTTCCCGAAGGAATAAAGCTTGAGCTTTTATACGACCAGGCATATCTCACGGAAAAAGCGGTTTCTACTATACAGAAGGCACTCTTCAGCGGAATGCTTCTTGTAGCACTGATAACCGCCTTTCTTATGGGAAACTTCAGAGCATCCATCATAGTTATATCTTCCCTTCCGCTTACCCTTCTCATCTCCTTTATAGTGATGCGGGAGATGGGAATAACGGGAAATCTGATGAGCCTCGGGGGACTGGCTATAGGCATAGGTATGTTTGTGGACTCCTCGGTCGTAATAGTGGAAAACATATACAGACACCTTTCGGAAAGAAAGGAAGGCTTTAAGTTTTCAATAATCCTTGATTCAATAAAGGAGGTATGGAGACCTATTCTTTTCTCCGTTCTCGTTATATCAATCGTCTTCACTCCTATATTCGTCTTTGAATCCATTGAAGGGAAGTTCTTCAAACCCCTCGCTCTTACGCTTATAATAGCCCTTCTCTCTTCACTCTTTGTCGCTTACGTGTTTATACCTGTTATCTCTTACTACTTCCTGGAACCGGGAAAAACCGCATACAGCACACTTATGAACGTAGCGTTAAAGGTTTACGATAAAGTTCTTGACCTTTCCTTTAAGTTCAGACTTCCCATAATAGCCCTTACCCTTATTTCCTTTGTGTTTAGTCTCTTCCTTCTTACCAGAACGGGAACAGAATTTATGCCGGAGCTTGAAGAAGGAGCTGTCATTGTAAAAGCCTTCCTTGACCCGAACGTATCTCTTGAAGAAGGAAAAAGAATAGCTACGGCCATAGAAAGGGAAGCGATGAAGTTTCCCGAAGTTATAAGAGCTTTCTCAACGGTAGGAAGAGCTGAAAAGGGAGAACCCGTTGACGTTAACTATATAGAAACATGGATAATTATGAAACCTCCGCAGGAATGGAAGAGCTTTAAAACGAGGGAAGAGTTTAACAACATACTCAGGGAAAGGCTAAGCTGGCTTCCCGCATCCCTTTCCTTTACCCAGCCTATAAAGATGAGGATTGATGAGCTCCTTTCGGGAGTCAGGGCTGATATAGCTATTAAGGTTTTCGGAACTGACCCACAAAAGCTCAACGAGATTGCGGATAAGGTTAAGGAGATAGTCAGGAACACTAAAGGAGCGGTTGACGTTGAAAAGGAAATTCAGGCGGGAAGACTTCAACTGAAGGTGTATCCCAAAGAGGGGGTTCTGAACAGATACGGAATAACTAAGGAAGAGGTCCTTGACGTTGTAAGGTATATGCTCGGAGGCCGTTCTGTCGGATACTTCCAACAGGATACCCTTCTCTTTCCTATAACCCTAAGGTTACCCGAGGAGTTCGTCGGAGATGTTGAGAAGTTGAAGGATATCCCCCTATTTGAAAGGGAAGGACGGATTTTCAGACTGGGAGAACTTCTTGATCTAAAAGTAGAACCGGGTCTATTTATCATAAGAAGGGAGAACAACGTAAGGTATGCACTCGTCATGGCTAACGTTGAGGGGAGGGATATAGGTAGTCTCGTTGAGGAACTGAGGGAAAAGATAAAGAAAGAGATAAAACTTCCGGAGGGCTACTTTATAACCTTCGGCGGTCAGTTTGAAAGCCAGGAGAGAGCTATGAAGAAGCTCTACATAGCGGTACCCCTTGCCATATTCTTCATATTCATTCTCCTGTATCTTAACTTTAACTCCGTAAAAGACACCCTTATAGTTATGCTAAACGTTCCCTTTGCAATAATAGGAGGTGTGATAGCGCTTTACATTTCCGGCTTTAACCTTTCCGTTCCTTCCGCAATAGGTTTTATAGCCATATTCGGAATTGCAACCCTCAACGGAGTCGTTCTCGTTTCCTACATAAAGCTTATGCTTCAAGAGGAGCTTGAGCTGAGGCAAGCCATAAAGAAAGCTGCCATGCTCAGGCTGAGACCAATCCTCATAACAGCTATAACTACGTTTATAGGACTTGTTCCCCTTCTCGTGATAACGGATATAGGTTCCGAGGTTCAAAAGCCACTCGCTACGGTTGTTGTCGGAGGAATAATAACCTCTACCTTCTTGACACTTCTCGTTATACCTACGGTGTATGAGCTGGTCCAGCGTCGCTTTGCCCGCTAATTTATCTTTTTCTGTATGAGGCTTGACAAATACCTAACGGAAAAGGGAATAGTTCCTTCAAGGGAAAAAGCCCAGGCGGTAATAATGGCGGGACAGGTTCTCGTAAACGGAAAGGTTGTTGATAAACCCGGATACAGGTTGAAAGGAAACGAAAAGATTGAGGTAAGAGAGCTCCCGAGGTACGTATCAAGAGGAGGAGAAAAGCTTGAGTGGGCCATAAAGCGTTTCGGGTTATACCTTGAGGGGAAAGTGGCCCTTGACGTTGGTTCTTCTACCGGAGGGTTTACGGACTGTATGCTTCAACACGGGGTTAAAAAGGTTTACGCTGTTGACGTAGGAAGGGGACAGATGGACTACAAGCTTAGGAACGACCCCCGCGTTATCCTATACGAAGAAACCGATGCGAGAGAGCTTACGGAAAAGCACGTTCCCGAGAAAGTAGACCTAATAACTTGCGACGTTTCCTTTATCTCGTCTACGAAAGTGATACCCTCTGTAACACCCTTTCTAAAGGAAGATGGACACCTTCTCGTCCTCGTAAAACCCCAGTTTGAGCTTTGTCCGAGAAAGGTCAAAAAAGGGATTGTAAAAGAAATTTCTCACAAAAGGGAAGCAATTGAAAAGGTAGTAAACTTTTTAAAGGAGGAGGGTTTCAAAATCCTCGGAATTACAAAGTCAAGACCTAAAGGAACTAAGGGAAACGAGGAGTTCTTCGTTCTTGCCTCAAGGAAAGGAGAGGAAATAAATATAAACAAAGCTATAGAAGAAGCCTTGAGGGAGGAAATAGATTGAAGAAAATCTTATTTCTCCTCTCATACTTGGCCATTCTTTCCTTTATAACGGGTATTATCGTTTACAATGTCGTAACACCGATACCTATCGGTAAGAAGGTTGTTGAGATAAAGTACGGAACCCCTGTTCCGAAGATAGCGGAAATCCTTGAGAAAGAGGGTATTATTAACTCAAAGTATTTGTTTCTCGTACTCCACGCTTTCTTGAGGGGAAAGCTTGAAGCGGGAGAATACGAGTTCAAGGGAAAGTTGAGTATCTACGAGGTTTACAAAATACTTGAAGAAGGAAAGGCAAGGCTTTACAAAGTCGTCGTGAAGGAAGGGGACGACCTATTTGATATAGCGAAAAACCTTGAAAAAAACAAAATATGCAAAGCTGAGGATTTCCTAAGATACGCCTTCTCGGAGAAGGTTGTAAAGAAGTATAACCTTGACGTTCCGTCTATGGAAGGGTTTCTCTTTCCCGATACCTACTACTTCTCAAAAAACACTCATCCACTCAAGGTTATAGACGTAATGTATAAAAACTTCCTGAAAAAAACGGAGGATTTAAGGAAACACCTTGAGGAGAAAAACCTATCTCTGGAAGTCTGGGTCACGGTTGCCTCAATGGTTGAGAAGGAGACATTCCTGAAAGAGGAAAAGCCTCTCATAGCCGCTGTTATATACAACCGCTTAAGGAGGGGAATGAAACTCCAGATAGACCCAACGGTGATATACGTGGCGAAGAGAAGGGGACTCTGGAGAGGAAGATTTCTCAAAAAGTTCTTTTACATAGACGACCCTTATAATACGTATGTTTACTTCGGGCTTCCGCCGGGTCCTATATCAAACCCTGGCCTGGACTCCCTTAAGGCATCCCTTTTCCCGGCTAAGGTTGATTACCTTTACTTTGTGGCGGACCGCTACGGAAGGAAACACTACTTCGCAAGAACATATGTAGAACATCTCAGGAACATGCGAAGAGCGGGGAGATAAATTATTCATATGATATCCTCTTACGTCGTAACGGGATTTTTGGGAAGCGGAAAGACGAGTTTAATAATAAACTCCGTAAAGGAGCACCTGAAGGATAAAAAAGTTGCTATAGTCGTTAACGAGTTCGGTGAAATAGGGGTTGACGGAAAGATTTTACAAAACGTTTACTCCGAAGTTCTTGAGCTCTCCGAAGGGTGCATATGTTGTAAGCTGAGTGCCGAGTTTGAAAGCTCCGTTCGGAAACTAATTCAGGACTACAACCCGGAGGTTTTAATCGTTGAGACCTCCGGAACAGCTGAACCTTTCCCCATAGTCTTCAGCCTAAAAACCCTCGGTCTATTCGTTGACGGTGTTATATGTGTGGTTGACACAAAGAACTTCTTTAAGTATAAGGATGACGACACGGCGAAGTATCAGCTCGCAACAGCTAACGTCGTAGTTCTTAACAAGATAGACCTCGTTGACGAAGACCAAATAAAGAAAGTGGAAGAGAGTGTAAAGGAGATTAAGGATAAATACAAAGTTGTGAATATGTTCGCTCCCGAAGAGAAGGAGACATTTTATAGGATATACAGGGCAACCTACGGAAAAGTTCCGGCGGAAGTATTTAAGGGTTCCGAACACCCCATAGAGCTAAAACAGAATATTCATTTTCACTCCCACGACCACAGAAGTGAGGAAGTTATAACCTTTAAGGAAGAACCTACCGAGGAAGAGCTTGTTAAACTTCTCAAGTCTCTAAACGGCGTAATAAGAGCCAAGGGAATTGTTAAGCTAAAGGAGTATCCTTATCCCGTCTTTGTGCATTACGTTTTCGGGGATTACGACATAGGGATGCCCGCGGAAAACTACAGAGGAGAGTCCTTCCTGGTTTTAATAAAATGAATCCCCGGGATTTTTACGAGTACCTTCTAAAGAGAGGCTTTGAGGAGAGAAAGTCCCAGAGGAAGATGATAGAGCTCGTTGAGGAAACAATAGAAAACGAAGAGGTCTCGTTAATAGAAGCTCCCACCGGAACAGGAAAAACCTTTGCCTACCTCATTCCGTTAATAGTGAAAGGAGAAAAGGCTATAGTCTCAACGGGGACGAAGATACTCCAGGACCAACTAAAGAGGGATATAGAGTTCCTATCCGCTCACTGGAAGCTCATCACGGGAAAGGAGGTAAAATACGCTGTACTTAAGGGAAAGGGAAACTACTTCTGTATAGACAGGCTTAAGAAGGAGGATGTAGACCCTGCTGACAGGCTTGAGATTGAAAGTCTTATGGAAACGGAGTGGGACGGGGACTTGACCCTCACGAACGTATCTCCTGAGACAGCGGAAAAGGTTTCCGTTGACGACGATTACTGCACCTTTGCCTACAGAATGGCCTGTCCTCACCTATGGGAGTGTTATTACTGGAGTAAGTTAAAGAGGAAGGAGGCCGAGGCGGACATACTCGTTGTTAACCATTCCCTTCTCGCTTTAAGAGAGTTTGATACGAAGGATAGAGTTCTCGTTATAGACGAAGCTCATGAGCTTGACAGATACCTTACTCATGCAACGAGAAGCGGTATAACCCTTTACTGGTTTAAGGAGCTTGAGCAGGGACTCGGTAAGTTACTCGGGGAGGAAATTAAACTCGGGGCGGAGGAGTTCTTTACAAAGAACTTCGGTGACAACTTCTCGGAGGACGAAACAGAAAAACCCCTAAAAAATCCGGAGTTTTACGCTCCCCTTTTGAAGGAGTTCCTATACGTTCCTCTAAAATCCCACGTTAACAGGCTAAGGGAAAAGGTGAGAAAGGAACTTGAGAAGACTATAAGCGAGAGACTTATGGTTAGCTACACCTTTAAGGAGTTCCTTGAAAAAACTTTTATACTTCCTAAAGATCTTCTTGACAGAGTAAAAGCGGGGTATGAGGAGCTTGATGAAGAGGAAAGGAGACTTATAGACCTTGTAAAAAAACTCAATTACTATGAGCGAAAACTCGCCAAGTTAAGGGATTTTATAGAGATAATGATAGAAAACAGGGTGGACATAGGGTTTAAAATCGCAAGAAAGTGGAGCAGGAAGCTGAATAACTACAACTACCGCATAGAAGCCTTTATGATATTCCCCCGAGATATACTTGACCCCGAAGACTACAAGGCGGTAATCCTTACCTCCGCAACTGTTGACCCGGAAGACATATACCTTACCACGGGCATTACGGGAAATTACTACGTTCTTGAACATAATTACGACTACACAAGTTCAACAATAATCATAGAAAACACAAACCCCAAAAGGGAAGACTGGAAAGATAAGCTAAAACAGAGCTTTTACATACTTATGGACAGATACGATAAAGTTCTTGTTCTTCTCACCAATAAGGAGCACCTGAAACTCTTTGAGGGAGAAGGAGAGGGTGTAAAACTCCAAGGGAAGGAAAGCCTCACGATTCTAATTGAAGAATTAAGAAGGGGAAATATAAAAGCTCTGGTAGGTCTTGATAGTTTGTGGACCGGTGTTGACGTGAAAGGAGAAAAGGGAATTCTCATGGCAAAGCTCCCCTTTGAGAACCCGAGCGACCCGCTTACTCACTTTAGACTCAACTACTTAAAGAGTATAGGAGAAGACCCCTTCTTATACCAGAGGAGAAAAGCTTACATAAGGTTTCGTCAAGGTGTGGGAAGGCTTATAAGACAGAACTCCGATAAGGGAACGATAATTCTCTGCGATAACCGTATATGGAGATACAGGGAGTTTGTTGATTTCCTGAGGACTCTCGGAATAAACGTAATTTACAAAGGGAAGTTTAAACGCTTTTTTTACTACTGAGAACCTCATCAAGTGCTCTTTTTACCCTGTCGTAAGTGCTGTATAGGTCTTCGGAGATAACTTTAGTTTGTGCAATGACGGGCATAAAGTTCGTATCTCCGTTCCACCTCGGAACCACGTGGAGGTGTATGTGTTCCTCAAGACCTGCACCCGCCGGTCTCCCGAAGTTGTAGCCTACGTTAAAACCGTGAGGTTTATACTCCCTTTTTAGTGCCTCAAGAACAGCCTTCAGAAGCTCGTGCATCTCAAGGGCGGTATCCCCGTCTATATCCCCGTAGTTTCCCGTGTGCTTTACGGGAACAATCATAAGGTGTCCCGTGTTATAGGGATACTTGTTCAGAATGACAAAAGCATTTCTTCCCCTGTAAACGAGTAATACCTCCTTCCACTTCTCCGGGGGCTGTCTAAGAGCGTGACAAAGGAAACACCCTTCTATCTTATCAACATTTTCAACGTAAGCCCTTCTCCAGGGTGCCCACAGTATCTTCATACTTCAGTTTATTGTAAATCTCAACTATTTTCTTTACAGCCTCTTCTTTGCTCAGCCTATCAAGGTCTATCTCGTGCCAGCCTTGTTTTCTGAACCACCTTATCTGTCTTTTCGCTTGTTCTTTAGTATTCCTTACCGCCTCTCTTATACACTCTTCCACGGTTTTTTTTCCTTTTGCACATGGAACAAACTCTTTGTAGTCTATCGCCTGACCCGAGGTTAAGAAGTTCTCATAACCCATACCGAGAAGCCTTCTCACTTCCTCAAGGAGTCCTTTCTTCACCATATCCCTAACCCTATTCTCTATCCTTCTGTATAGGTTCTTAAGGTCTCTTTTTAGGTAAAAACCAATGAACTCAATTTTCGGTTTATCCCACCTGTGAAAGGAGGAGAAAGGTTTTCCCGAGTTAATAAAAACCTCTAACGCTCTTACCGTTCTTCGGAGGTCGTTGGGATGTATCTTTTTAGCGTAAATCTTGTCCACAGCTTTTAACTTGTTGTATAAGAACTCCTTTCCTTTCTCCTCAGCAATCTTATACAGCTTATCCCTTAATCTCCAGTCGGGTTTTGGTGTGTTTTCAATCCCGTAAATCAAGGCTTGTATGTATAAATAGGTCCCTCCTACAACCATCGGAACCTTTCCCCTCTCCTTTATCTCCTCTATTAACCTTCTTGCTTCTTCTTCAAATATCTTTGCATCAAAGTACCCTCCGGGCTCCACAACGTCTATTAGATGGTGGGGAACTTCCTTTATGCACTCAAGGGGTTTAGCGGTTCCTATATCCATGTATTTGTAAACCGCCATGCTGTCAGCACTTATAACTTCCCCTCCCAGTATTTTCGCTACCTCACAAGCTATCTCCGATTTTCCTACTGCGGTGGGACCACCGATTATAAGTGTCTTCATATAATCTTTTAAAATATTTAAAAAATCCGAAGGAGGTAAGTAATGGTTGAGCACGTGGACGAAGCCCTTGAAACTCTTAAAAACTCTAAAGTTGTTGCGGTTGTGGGAATATCTCCGAAACCCGAAAGACCCTCTTACTACACGACCGAGAAGGTCGTAAAAAAAGGTATGCATAAAATATACCTCGTTAATCCGAGATATGCGGGACAGGAAATCTTCGGAATAAAGGTTCTCCCCTCACTTAAAGACGTCCCCGAACCCATAGACATAGTAAACGTTTACAGAAATCCCGCCCACGCTGAGGAGGTTATAAAAGAAGCCTTGGAAGTCGGCGCTAAGTGTGTGTGGTTTCAACCCGGAGCGGAAAACCCCGAAGTAATAGAAAAGTATAAGGACAAAATTAAGATAATTTACAACGCATGTATAGGCGTTGAAGCGGGATATCTTTAAAAAGTGTGAAAGGTTTAGAAAATCTTCTTTACCTTATCGTCTCGGTTCTCATAAACCTAATTCTCCTTAAAATTTTCTCCTTTTATCTTTTTGCCTTTGTTCCCCAAAAAGTTTCCGAATACAAGCCTCTTGAGGTTAAGATAGTTGAGGTAAAACCAAAGAAAAGGGGAGGAAAGAAAACCGGAACACCGAAGGTAAAATCTGTAAACGTTGTTAAGGGAAAGGGGATAAAGGTTAAGAAAAAGGAGAGAAAGGAGGTATCCATACTTCCCCAGCTTGAAAAGAGGATAAGGGAGAGGCTCAAAAAGAGAGAAGAACTAAAAAAGGAGATAGGAGAGATTTCCGCAGTTCTTAGCAAAAAATCGGTGAAGATAAAAACGGGAAGTAGGAAGCTAACCTACGTTCCTCCTCCTCCCACCTTTAAGGTGAACGAGTTTCCTTCCCGTGTTGTTGTTAAAGTTTATGTTGACCCGGACGGGAAAGTCATAAAAGCTGTGATAATTCAGCGAAGCGGTATAGCGGAAATAGACAACGGTATCTTTAGGTTTGTTAAAAAGCTACGCTTTGAAGAGATTGAGAGCAACGAAATACAGGAAGGTATTATAACCTTTACCTTCTCTACCTAAGTGTGGTATTCATAATTCCTATGGAAAATCTTGAGAAACTTCTTGAAGTTGCAAAGTTTGCAGCCCTTGCGGGGGGACAGGTATTAAAGGAAAACTTCGGAAAGATAAAGCTTGAAAATATAGAGGAAAAAGGGGAGAAGGACTTCGTAAGCTACGTTGATAAAACCTCTGAGGAGAGAATAAAGGAGTTAATCCTTAAATTTTTTCCCGACCACGAGGTCGTAGGGGAAGAAAAGGGAAAGGAGGGAAAGGAAAGCCCCTACAAGTGGTTCATAGACCCGCTTGATGGAACGAAGAACTACATAAAAGGCTTTCCCATATTTGCGGTATCCGTAGGTCTTGTAAAGGAAGATGAACCCGTAGTAGGAGCTGTTTACCTTCCGTACTTTGACATCCTATACTGGGCCTGTAAAGGAATGGGAGCGTATAAGAACGGGAAAAGGATAAATGTAAAAGAAGGAGGAGAACTCAAGCACGCAGCAGTTGTTTACGGATTTCCCTCAAGAAGCAGAAGGGATATATCACTTTACCTAAACGTATTCAAAGAGGTGTTTTACGAGGTTGGTTCCGTAAGGAGACCCGGGGCGGCAGCGGTTGATATATGCATGCTTGCGGAGGGTATATTTGACGGAATGATGGAGTTTGAGATGAAACCCTGGGACATAACTGCTGGTCTCGTGATACTGAAAGAAGCAGGCGGATTATACACCTTAAAGGGAGACCCCTTCGGTATCTCAGACGTAATAGCGGGAAACAAGATGCTACACGACTTTATTCTCAAGGTTGTGAATAAGTATATGGATAATGAAAGCATGTAAGTAATTTTTGGTTTTCCTTGAGAATTCGCAAAAACAATGATACGGATTCGGAATAAAATCCTATTCCATGACTATGCACGTCATAAAAAGAAGCGGAAGAAAGGAGAAGCTTGACATAAACAAGATTAGGATAGCTATAAAGTTTGCCTGCGAGGGGCTAAACGTTGACCCCCTTGAACTTGAAGCAGACGCCCAGATACAGTTCAGGGACGGTATAACCACAAAAGAGATACAGCAACTTCTCATAAAGACTGCCGCCGAAAAGGTATCTCCCGAAAGACCAGATTGGACCTATACCGCCGCAAGACTTCTACTCTACGACCTTTACAAAGACCTTGCTCACATAAGGGGATACTCACTGAGAGACGACCTCGGAAAGTATAAACCCTACAACAGAAAAAACTTCTACAAGTTCGTAAAGGAATACGTAGAAAGGGGGATATACGGCGAGTATCTCCTTGAAAACTACACGGAGGAAGAGTTTTACGAACTTGCCAGATACATAAAGCCCGAAAGGGATATGTTTTTTACCTACACAGGGATAAAAATCCTCTACGACAGATATCTCGTAAGGGACGAAGAAGGGAGGGTAATAGAGCTCCCTCAAGAGATGTATATGCTCATAGCAATGACCCTCGCGGTTCCCGAAAAGAAAGAAGAAAGACTGAAGTGGGTAAAAACTTTTTACGACGTTCTTTCCCTTCACAAAGTTACCGTTGCAACTCCCACGCTTATGAACGCCAGGAGACCGTTTCCTCAGCTTTCTTCTTGCTTCGTTCTCACGGTTGACGACGACCTTTACGACATCTTTGACAACATAAAAAAGGCGGGAATGATATCCAAGTTTGCGGGAGGACTCGGAGTATACCTCGGAAAGATAAGGGCGATGGGAGCACCCATAAGAAAGTTCAAAGGAGCCTCCAGCGGAGTAATACCCGTGGTAAAACTCATAAACGACACGATGACCTACGTAGACCAGCTCGGGATGAGAAAAGGTTCAGCCTCAATAACCATTGACATATGGCATAAAGACATACTTGACTTTTTGGAAGTAAAGACAAACGTAGGAGACGAGAGAAAGAAAGCCCACGACATACACCCGGCGGTATCAATTCCAGACCTCTTTATGAAAAGACTTAAAAACAGAGAAGACTGGACTCTCGTAGACCCCTACTGGGCAAGACAGTATATAACGAGAGAGCTTTACAACGGAAAGTTTAGAGAGATTAAACCCCTTCCCGGAAGCCATTACTACGTCGGCATAAAGGAGGACGGAACACAGGAAATACTTGAACCGAAAGGTTTAGAAGACTTTTACGGAGAGGAGTTTGAAAAGTGGTACACGTACCTTGAGGAAAAGCTACCCGAGTTTGCAAAGAAGAAAGTGAACGCCTTTGAGCTTTGGAAGAGACTCCTCACGGTAGCCTTTGAAACGGGAGAACCTTACATCTTCTTCAGGGATGAGGCAAACAGAAAGAATCCCAACAAACACACCGGTATGGTTTACTCAAGTAACTTATGCCACGAAATAATTCAGACGATGTCCGTTTCAAAACATACGAAACCGGTTCTTGACAAGAAAACGGGAGAGATTGTTTACAAGAAAGAAGCAGGAGACCTTCCTGTATGTAATCTCGGTTCGGTAAACCTCGGAAAGGTTCATACAGAGGAGGAGATAAAGGAAGTTCTTCCCGTTCTCGTTAGAATGCTTGACAACGTAATAGAGATGAACTTTTACGCAATACCCGAAGCGGAATACACGAACAAGCGCTACAGGGCCATCGGAATCGGCGTTTCAAACTACCACTACTGCCTGGTAAAGAACGGTATAAAGTGGGAGAGCGAGGAACACCTTAAGTTTGCGGACAAACTATTTGAACTCATAGCCTTTTACGCACTCAAAGGCTCCCTTGAACTTGCAAAGGAAAGGGGAAAGTATTCCCTCTTTGAAGGTTCCGACTGGAGCAAGGGGATACTTTTCGGAAGGAGCATTGATGAGATTGAAGAGAACTCAAAACAGAACGGAAACAACCTCCCCTGGAGGGAGCTGGCGGAAGAGATAAAGAAGTACGGTATAAGAAACGCCTACCTTCTTGCATTGATGCCTACGGGTTCTACCTCACTCATACTCGGAGCTACACCTTCAATAGACCCGGTTTTCGCAAGGTATTACAAAGAAGAGAACATGAGCGGAATACTCCCGCAGGTTCCACCCGAGGTTGACAAGTATTACTGGCATTACAAGACAGCCTATACAATAGACCACAAGTGGACCATAAGAGCCGCGGCGGTAAGACAGAAATGGATAGACCAAGCCCAGAGCCTTAACCTCTTTGTAGACCCTCAAAACATAGACGGACCAACACTCTCAAGACTCTATGAACTCGCATGGGAACTTGGACTGAAAACAGTTTACTACCTCAGAAGTAAGTCTCTGGTTGACATAGAAGAGTGCGAGGCCTGCAGTGCCTGATTCCTTAAACTATTTTTTTTAGTTATGTTTGAATATATAATAGGAGAATTAGGACTAAAAGAAGGCTGTAAAAAACTTGAAAAGGCTCCATACCTCTACCTTGATACAGAAACAGCAGGGAATAAGATAAGACTGATTCAGGTGGGAGACGACGAGAGAACATACGTTATAGACTTATACGAGATACAGGATATAACACCGTTAAGAGAACTGATATCAAGCAAGGGAATAATAGGACACAACTTAAAGTTTGACCTCCATTACCTTCTGAACTACCAAATAGAGCCCCTCACAACTTTTGATACGATGATAGCGAGCTACCTTCTCGGATACGAGAGGCACTCCCTTAATCACCTCGTCGGGAACCTTCTCGGCTACACCCTTGACAAAAGTTATCAGCTCTCGGATTGGGGATCTCCTGTTCTTTCGGATGCCCAGCTAAAGTATGCGGCCAAGGACGTGGATGTCCTGAGGGAGCTCTTTCCCAAGCTCAGGGATATGTTAAACCAACTTGAAGGTGAGAGAGGTGAAGAACTTCTAAAGACAAGAACCGCAAGGATATTCGGTCTCAAAAGCCCCGTTGCCATAGTTGAGATGGCTTTCGTGAAGGAAGTTGTAAAGCTTGAAAGAAACGGCATACCTGTCGATAGGGAAACCCTTGAAAAAACCCTAAAAGAAATTGAAAGGAAAACCCAGAAAAAGGTTCAGGAGTTTTTGATAAAGTTCAGGGTGGACCCCTTTTCCCCCAAGCAGGTAGGACAACTCCTTACATCAAAGTATAAGCTCAACCTTCCAAAAACCCAGAAGGGAAACGTATCAACCGACGATAAGGTTTTATCCTCGTATACCTACGTGGAACCCGTGAAGTTACTCCTTGAGATAAGGAAACTAAAAAAGTTTTCGGATAAGTTCAAGGAGATAAAGGAAAACCTTAAGGGAGATAGGCTATACCCCGAATTTAAACAGATAGGTGCGGTTACGGGAAGGATGTCTTCTTTAAAGCCGAACGTTCAGAACGTCCCAAGGGAGAAAAGGAGTATATTTAAAGCCCCCAAGGGAAACACATTCGTAATAGCGAACTTTTCCCAGATTGAGCTTAGAATTGCTGCGGAATACGTTAACGAAGAGCTTATGATAAGGGCTTTTAGGGAAGGGAAGGATCTCCACAGGTATACCGCCTCCCTCGTTCTCGGGAAAAGTGAGGAGGAAATAACAAAGGAGGAGAGACAGCTCGCAAAAGCGATAAACTTTGGGCTCATTTACGGTATATCCGCAAAGGGTCTTGCGGAATACGCACGAACGGGCTACGGTGTTGAGATAAGTGAAAAGGAAGCGGAGACCTTCAGGAATAGATTTTTTAAGAACTTTAAGGCCTTTAAGCTGTGGCACGAAAGGGTTAAGAAGGAGTTAAAGGAGAAAGGAGAATACAGAGGCAGGACACTTCTGGGAAGGAGGTTTACGGCGACTACCTTCAACGATGCGGTAAATTACCCCATTCAAGGAACGGGAGCTGACCTCCTAAAGCTCGCGGTTTTACTTTTTGACGCAGAACTGAAAAAGAAAAACCTTGAGGCTAAACTCGTTAACCTTGTTCACGACGAGATAGTAGTTGAGTGCAAAAAAGAGGTAGCGGATGAAGTAAAGGAAGTTCTTGAAAAAGCTATGAAACAGGCGGGGAGGATAATCCTAAAGAAAGTTCCGGTGGAGGTTGAGAGCTTAATAAATGAGAGGTGGATTAAGGACTAATTTATAGGATAAACTTTAAGTTATGGGAAAGATACACCCTCTTATAAACTATTTCCTGGTGGGACTCATATTCGTCTCTTACTTGAGCTACGTAATTTATTATGGCTTTAAGAGACACGTAACCTTCTTCTTACACCACGGACTGTTTAACCACGTAATATCCGCAATTCTCGTAATTCTTGCGGTCATAACCGGTATTGCTCAAGCATCAAATCCCTACATACAGCAGAAAACAACCTTTATTTTCCTCTTTCCGCATAAGTGGCTCGGAATACTTCTTATGCTTTACACTCTCGCTACGTTTCCCGTGTTGTGGATTAAGCAAAAAGACCTTAACTGGAAGTGGGGTGTTCTCATAGGTTTTGTGGGACTCGGACTCGTTATAGCGGTCGTTACCTTCGGATGGCTATTGAGATTGATGTTCTTCTGAAGGAGACATAACTTATTCACTATGCTTGAGAGGTATAAGATTTTAAAAGATTATAGAGGGCCCAAGGACCTTAAGGAGTTTGATTATAAAACCCTTGAGGAGCTTGCAAAAGAGGTAAGGGATTACATAATACAGGTTACATCAAAAAACGGAGGACACGTCGGACCGGGCCTCGGAGTTGTAGAGCTCACTATAGCACTTCTCAGAGTATTCAACCCTCCCGAAGACGTGATAGTTTGGGACATAGGCCACCAAGGATATCCATGGAAAATACTCACAGACAGGAAGGAAGAGTTTCCCACCCTCAGACAGTATAAGGGTATCTCGGGATTCCTCAGAAGGGAAGAAAGCATTTACGACGCTTTCGGAGCAGGACACAGCTCAACCTCCATTTCTGCAGCCCTCGGTTTTAGAATAGCAAAGGACCTCAAAGGGGATAAAGACAGCTACGTCGTAGCTGTAATAGGAGACGGGGCACTCACCGCAGGAATGGCCTACGAAGCCTTAAATAACGCGGGACACGTAAGACCCGAAAGGTTTATCGTTATCCTGAACGATAACGAGATGTCAATATCTCCCAACGTCGGAGCTATATCAACTTACCTGAACAGGATAATAAGCGGACACTTCGTCCAGGAAACGAGGCAGAAGATAAAGTCCTTTCTCCAGCACTTCGGAGAAACGCCCCTCAGACTTATGAAACTAACCGAGGAGTTCCTAAAAGGTATAATCTCCCCTGGAGTTCTCTTTGAGGAGCTCGGATTTAACTATATAGGTCCCATAGACGGCCATAACCTCCCCTCCCTTGAGGAAACACTCAAGAACGTAAAGGAGATAAAAGGACCCGTTCTCCTTCACGTTTACACGAAGAAGGGAAGAGGATACAAGCCCGCGGAAGAGAACCCTGTAAAGTGGCACGGAGTTGCCCCCTATAAGATCGAATCGGGAGAGATTATAAAGAAAAGCTCACCTCCCACCTGGACCTCTGTTTTCGGTAAGGCCCTCGTTGAGCTTGCAGAAAAAGACGAGAAGATAGTTGCGATTACACCTGCAATGAGAGAGGGTTCAGGACTCGTTGAGTTTGCTAAGCGATTCCCGGACAGGTTCTTTGACGTAGGTATAGCGGAACAGCACGCCTGCACCTTCGCAGCGGGACTGGCTGCCGAAGGAATGAGACCCGTTGCAGCCTACTACTCAACCTTCCTCCAGAGGGCTTATGACCAGGTAATTCACGACGTAGCACTCCAAAACCTGCCCGTTACCTTCGCCATAGACAGGGCGGGACTTGTAGGAGACGACGGACCAACCCACCACGGTGTATTTGACCTATCATACCTAAGGTGTGTTCCGAATATGGTCGTTTGTGCTCCCAAAGATGAGCAGGAGCTTAGAGACCTTTTATACACGGGTATATACAGCGGTAAACCCTTCGCTTTAAGATATCCAAGAGGTGCGGCTTACGGCGTTCCTACGGAAGGATTTAATAAGATTGAGATAGGAACGTGGGAAGAGCTTATACAGGGTGAAGACGCCGTAATTCTTGCCGTTGGCTATCCCGTATACCAGGCCGTTACCGCAGCAGAAAGGCTACTCAAGGAGGGTATAAAGGCAGGTGTTGTTAATGCGAGATTCGTAAAACCCATGGACGAGAAGATGCTTGAGGAATTGGCGTCCAGATACGAGCTCTTCATAACCGTTGAGGATAACACGGTTGTGGGAGGTTTCGGAAGCGGTGTTCTTGAGTTTTTCGCAAGAAAAGGCATAATGAAAAGAGTTATAAATCTCGGTGTTCCGGACAAGTTCATAGAACACGGCAAGCAGGATATACTGAGGAAACTCGTGGGTATAGACGCTGAAAGCATAGAAAAAGCGGTAAAGGAGGCGCTTCTCGGAAAGATATACTAATCTCCCTTTGGTGTTTTGTGTCTTATTAAACTTTCAAGAACCCTTCTGAAAAACCTCGGTTCTATCTGCTTTATCCCTATTTTATCCGCCCACTTCCTTAAACCTTCATCCGCAGAAACGAGGATTCCGTCAAGCTCATAAGCGAGAAGAAGAACGTCAACGTCCTCTTTGCTGTCAATAATACCCTGTCTCAGAGCTTCCCTGTACTTTTCTCTAAGCTTATTTATGAGTTTTCCCACATCTTCACAGGCACTTGCCTCTCTCGTGTGTTCTTCCGCTATCCTTAATCCCTTGTTAATTCTGTATCTTATCTCGTCAATAAATTCGTATAAAAAGTCCGCAGGTATGGTTAGTTTAAACCTCCTGGGAGACCTTATCTTTACGACCATCTCAAACTCAGCCCATAGTTCACCAATATCAAGTATCTTTCTGAGTTCGTCGTATATAGACGTTGGCATGTAAAACTCCGCTCCCGAGTTAAGGGCAAGATGTATAAAGTTTTCAACTGCTCCGGGCGGATCCTCTTCAAAGGTTTTGTATATATCGGGGTTCGTAAACACACTCGTATCAAGCACAAACTTTTCCATAGGCTTTATTTTAAAATATACTTAAGGTGATTGAGATAAAGGGAAAAACAGCACCCGTTGTATACATACGGATAAAGGAAAAGGGAGATATAGAAAATCTGATAAAAGAGATTAAAGGAAAACTTAATAACAAAATTTTTGAGGGAAGCATAGTTGTTATAGAAAATCCCGAAGTTTTGAGCGAGGAAGAAAGAAAAAAAATTGAAGAGACTATAAGAAACCGTTCTGTGAACTTCAAAAGGGATAAGGAGAGAAAAAGACTTCTGATAGTAAATAAACCCCTCAGAGCTGGTCAGAGGATAGAACACTCGGGGGATATACTCGTTCTCGGAGATGTAAACAGGGATGCGGAAGTAGTGGCTGGCGGAAACATAATCGTTATGGGAAAGCTTAGGGGCATAGCGAGAGCGGGACTCATAGGAGACGACGAGGCGGTAATAGTCGCCCTCATAATGGAACCCCAGATGATACAGATAGGGAAGAGAATAGCAATCCTGCAGGATGATGAAAGAAATTCCCCCGGATATCCCGAAATTGCAAAACTTGAGGGAGGAGAGATTATACTTGAACCTATAGAGGGAGCGGAAAGATGGCTGAAGTTATCGTGATTACGTCGGGAAAAGGAGGTGTCGGTAAAACCACAATTACCGCGAACTTAGGAGTTGCCCTATCTGAGCTCGGAAAAAGGGTTTTGCTAATCGACGCGGATATAGGTCTGAGAAACCTTGATATGATTCTCGGACTTGAGAACAGGATAGTTTACGACGTTCTTGATGTTCTTGAGGGAAGAGTTCATTACGAGAAAGCACTCGTTAAGGATAAAAGAGGGTTAAACCTTTGGCTTCTCCCTGCCAATCAGAGGGCTAATAAGGACGTAGTTGATATAAAGAATTGGGTTGAAATGGTAAGGGAAATGAAAGAGTCGGGAGATTACGACTACATACTCATAGACTCACCTGCGGGTATAGAGAAGGGCTTTCAGATAGCTGTAGAACCGGCGGAAAAGGCTTTTATAGTTGTTAATCCGGAAGTTTCGTCCATAAGGGATGCCGACCGAGTAATAGGACTCCTTGAGAGTAGGGAAAAAAACGAATACTCAATTATTGTGAACAGAATTAAGTGGGACTTTGTAAAGAAAGGTGAAATGTTATCGGTTGAGGATATAATTGATATACTTAAAGCTCCGTTAATCGGGATTATCCCCGAAGAACCGAAACTCATAGACTTTACCAACAAAGGAGAGCCTATAGTTCTTCACAAGGAATTTCCCGCTTCAAAGGCCATAGTGGATATAGCCCGCAGGGTAATGGGAGAAGATGTCCCCCTAAAGCGCTACGGAGAGAAGAAAGGAATTCTCAGCAGGTTATTCGGAGGTTATTGAGTTGTTCGGGCTTTTTAAGACGAAAAGTAAGGATGTAGCTAAAAGAAGGCTTCAGGTAATTCTTACATATGAAAGGAGCGGCCTACCTCCGAAAATTGTTGACGAAATAAAAAAAGATCTCGTTAACGTATTTTCCAAGTATCCTTACTTTGACGCGGAAAAGATAGACGTTGATATAAGGAGAAATAGCGAAACAGAAGAACTTAGGATATGTATACCGTTTAAGGATTAGCCCTCCTCCTCTATCTTCTGGAGCTTTTTTTCGAGCTCTTTAGCCCTTAGCGCATCTATAATTTCGTCAAGTTTGCCCTCAAGAATGTCCTGGAGCTTGTAAAGTGTTAGGTTTATTCTGTGGTCCGTTACTCTGTTTTGGGGAAAGTTGTAGGTTCTTATCTTCTCGCTCCTTTCTCCGGTTCCCACTTGCTCCCTTCTCTCCTTCGCTATCTCCTCTTGCTTCTTCCTTTCGTAGTAATCCTTTAGCTTAGCGTATAAAATCTTCAGAGCCTTTTGTTTGTTCTGGAACTGGGAGCGCTCGTCTTGACACTGGACAACTATACCGGTGGGTATATGGGTTATCCTCACAGCGGTTTCCGTGGTGTTTACGTATTGTCCCCCGGCACCTGAAGCCCTGAAGGTTTCTATCTTGAGCTCTTCCGGTTTTATCTTAATATCCTCTTCTCCCACTTCGGGGAGAACCGCAACCGTTGCGGTTGAGGTGTGTATTCTTCCTCCGCTCTCGGTAACCGGAACCCTCTGGACTCTGTGAACACCGCTCTCGTACTTTAGCCTTGAGTAAGCCCCTTCTCCCTCTATGAGGGCTATTACTTCCTTGTATCCGCCGAGTCCCGTCTTGTTTGAAGATAGAACCGATACCTTCCAGCCCTTTTCTTCCGCATACTTTTGATACATCCTGAATAGATCAGCGGCAAAGAGTGCCGCTTCCTCCCCTCCGGCTCCGGCCCTTATCTCAAGAATTACGTTCTTTGAATCGTTCGGGTCCTTCGGAACGAGATGGATTTTTAGTTCTTCCTCAACTTTTTTCAGCTCTTCGGAAAGTCTTTCCAGTTCCTCTTGGGCGAGCTCCCTTAGGTCCTTGTCTCCGCTTCTTAAAATTTCCTTCAGTTCCTTTATCTCCTTTTGAAGCTTTTTATACTTTTCATAGAGCTCGTTAATTTCTTGAAGCTCCTTCAGCTCCTTACTCAGTTTCTTATACTTCTCTACGTTCTTTACAACCTCGGGCTTCGTTAACTCCTCCTGAAGTTTCTTATACTTTTCCTGTATTCTGTCAAGCTTTGAAAGCAGGGTATCCTTTAGCATGGTTTATTCTTGTGCCTTACCTCCCTCAAGCTCCTTTTGCATCTCGTAGTAAGCGGGCTTTATCCTTAGCTTGCCCGCGTAAAAGGGATGGCACTGGTTACAAACTTCAAGGTATACGGTCCCGCCCTTCGTAGAAAGAAGCGTAAAGGTGTTTCCGCAACCGCACACAAAGGTCGTAGGTTTGAGTTCGGGGTGTATTCCTTTCTTCATCCCATACCTCCTCGCAAGATAAAAAAGTTATTATAAATCCCTCTTAAGTTCAAGCGTTCATAGCTTTGAGAAACTCCTCGTTCGTCTTGAACCTTTTTAGTTTATCAAGTAGAAACTCCATAGCCTCAACGGGGTCCATCGTTGATAGAAACTTTCTGAGAACCCAAACCCTCTGGAGTTCCCAAGGTTCAAGAAGAAGTTCTTCTTTCCTCGTTCCGGACTTCTCTATGTTTATAGCGGGGAATATTCTCCTTTCCATAAGTCTCCTGTCAAGGTGTATTTCCATATTACCCGTTCCTTTGAACTCTTCGTATATTACGTCGTCCATCTTTGAACCTGTTTCCACAAGGGCTGTGGCTATTATGGTTAAGCTTCCCCCTTCTTCGATGTTTCTCGCTGCACCGAAGAACTTCTTCGGTCTTTGGAACGCCGTTATCTCAATACCACCCGTGAGAACCCTTCCCGTTGGTGGTGTTACAGCGTTTGAAGCTCTGGTAAATCTCGTGAGGGAGTCCATTAAAATGACGACGTCCTTCTTCAGCTCAACCATTCTTTTAGCCTTCTCAACTACTATTTCTGCAACCTGCATATGTCTTTCGGGAGGCTCGTCAAAGGTGGAAGCAACAACTTCCGCCTTATCCTTCACTATTCTTCTCATCTCCGTAACTTCTTCCGGTCTTTCGTCTATGAGTAGAATTATGAGGTAAACCTCGGGATGGTTGTGTATGAGTGCAAGGGCTATCTTTTGAAGCAGAACAGTTTTTCCCGCCTTAGGAGGTGCTACTATTAATCCCCTCTGACCCTTACCTATTGGTGCGATTAAACTGACTACACGGGTTGAGAGCTCGCCCGGGTCGTATTCAAGTTTAAACCTTTCCATAGGGTGGAGGGGGGTTAACTTCTCAAACTGAGGTCTCTTCTTGAGTATCTCAGGGTCGGGCGGAAGTCCGTTTACCGACTCCATTCTTATCAGGGCTTTGTACTTTTCGTTTTCCCTCGGTAACCTTGCGAAGCCTTTTATGGTATCCCCTGTTCTTAGTCCGAACTTCTTTATCTGGGATGGTGCTACGTAAACGTCGTTATAGCTCGGCATGTAATTGTTCTCCTGAAGTCTCAAAAATCCGTATCCCTCCGGGAGTATCTCAAGAACTCCTTCAACCTTCACTAACCCGCTCTTTTCAAGTTGGGCTTGAAGTATCTTCTCTATGAGCTCCTCCTTTTTTAGTCCCGTTGTTCTGCTCAGTCCTACCTCCTTTCCTATCTTCTGTAGCTCCGCAAGGGTTTTCTGTTTTAGCTCTTCCTTCGTAAAAAGCTTAAGCTCTTGTTGCTGTTGCTTAGTTTGTGTAGTTTCCGCCATGCTTACCTCCTCACTTACCTATGCAAAAGTTTGAGAAAATCTTTCCGAGAACGTCTTCCGTTGAAATGTATCCGAGAATTTCCCCCAGGTAATCGGAAGCCTCTCTTATGTCAAGCATAGCTATCTCGGGACTTATATCCCTTTCCTTATACTCCTCCCTGAAACGCTCCAAGGTTTCTTTTGCCTTTTTCAGGAGCGTTTCGTGTCTTAAGGATATATATACGTTATAACTTTCCCCTAAGTACACACCCACCCGATTAAGGATTTCCTCCGAAAGGTCTTCTAAACCCGTGCCCTTTAGGGCACTTACTTTTATTATATTTTCTTCTCCAAACTTTTCAAGGTTTGCCTTAATTCCCTTATCAACTTTATTGGCAACAATTATGTGAGGTTTATCTTTTACCTCCTCGTAAATCCTTAAATCCTCCGGGGTGAGTTCTTCACTCGCATCCACTACGAAGAGTATGAGGTCAGCTTCTTCAATCTTTTTCCTGCTTCTCTCAACACCTATTTTTTCCACCGGGTCCTCTGTTTTTCTTATTCCCGCGGTATCTACAAGCCTCACGGGAATACCCTTCAGGTTTAGAGTTTCCTCTATGTAATCCCTCGTTGTTCCCGCTATATCCGTAACTATAGCCCTTTCCTCTTTCAGAAGCGCGTTAAAGAGTGAGGACTTTCCGACGTTTGGTTTTCCGACTAGTGCAAGTTTTATCCCTTCCCTTATTGCCCTTCCGGTCTTTGCAGTTCTGAGGAGTTCTTCAATTCCCTTTATAACCCTATCCACCATCTCAAGAACCTGTGCCTTGGTAAGTGTAGGAATATCTTCCTCTGCAAACTCTATATCCGCTTCTATGTAAGCCATAAGCTCAAGAAGGGAGTCCCTAAGGGGTCTTATATACCTTGAAAGCTCTCCGCGAAGCTGTCTTAATGCTACTTTTCTCGCAAGTTCCGTTTTTGCAGATATGAGCTCCGCTACCGCTTCCGCCTGTGTTAAGTCCATCTTTCCGTTTAGGAAAGCCCTTTTTGTGAACTCACCCGGTTCGGCTAACCTTGCCCCTGCACTTACGAAAAGCTCCACAGCCTTTTTAAGTATACGGGGGTTCCCGTGGAGGTTAAGTTCAACCATATCTTCGCCGGTATAGGAATGGGGTGCTTTGTAGTATATGAGTATACCTTCGTCAAGCTCTTCGCCCTCTTCGTCGTAAAGCCTTCCGAAGTGAGCGTATCTGGGCTTTATCTTACCTTTGGTTTTGAAAAAACGTTTCACTATATCAAGGACACCTTTGCCCGATAAGCGGACAATACCTATTGCACTCTCACCGTAAGGAGTAGCTACAGCTACGATTGGTTCGCGCATGGTTTGTGTTGTCTGAAGGAGTTCTCTATTAGTATAATATAAGTTTTTAGAAGGGGGTGTGGCGGAATTGGCAGACGCGGGGGACTTAAAATCCCCTGGGCTTTAAGCCCGTGAGGGTTCGACTCCCTCCACCCCCACCACCCAACGATGAACGAAATTCTCGTAAGAGAAAAATTAATAGAGTTTTTAAAGGAAGACCTCGGAACGGGAGACATAACCACAGAAGGAATATACAGAGGGGAGAGAGCAAAGGCGGTAATAAAGGCCAAAGAAGAGGGAGTTCTTGCCGGCTCCCCGTTTGTAGTTGAGCTCTTCAATATACTCGGAGATGTGAAAGTTGAGTTCAGGAAGAAAGAAGGGGAGACATTTGAAAAGGGAGAAATCCTCGCAACCCTTGAGGGAAACGCCGGGAATATTCTGATGGGAGAAAGAACAGCCCTCAACATACTTCAAAGACTGTCCGGCATAGCGAAAACGACTAAGAAGTTTGTAGAAAAGCTTAAAGGTAAGGGTATAAAAATCCTGGATACGAGAAAAACTACACCCGGTTTTAGGCTCTTTGAGAAGTATGCGGTAAGAGTCGGCGGAGGGACAAACCACAGGTTTGCGTTATACGATATGGTTCTCATAAAGGACAACCATAAAAGGGTTGCAGGAGGTTTAAGGGAGGCGGTAAATAGAGTAAGGGAAAGGGTTTCACCCTTTTACAAGATAGAGGTTGAAGTTGAAAGTATTGAGGAAGTAAAAGAAGCCCTTGAACTGAACGTTGACATAGTTATGCTGGATAACTTCTTACCCCAAGAGGTGAGAGAGGCAGTAAAACTCATAAACAAAAGAACTCTCGTTGAGGTTTCGGGAAACATCTCCCTTGAAAACGTAGAACTTTACGCTGTTGAAGGAGTAGACTTCATTTCCTCCGGCTCAATCATTCACTCTTCCCGCTGGGTTGATATGTCTCTAAAAATCCTTTGACGTCCTCGGGAGAAATGTCCTTAAATCCTCTTTTTCGTGCATACCTTATTAGTTCGTCGTAATTCAGTTTTTCCTCTATTTCTTTAAGGAGGAGAAGGTTTTCACGGGCAAGTTTATTGTATAAGAAATACATCTCTGTGTATTCCTTCCACTCCCTTAGGGAGTAAACGGAAAAGATAATGTTGAAAACTATAAGGAAGAGAATTAAGAGAAAAAGCTTAAGCATTTATCTATATTTTAAATTTTTATGAAAGTAGCTTTTGAGACCCTCGGCTGCAGAATGAACCAGTTTGATACCGACCTGATGAGAACAAAGTTTATGGAGAATGGTTATAAAATCGTTGATTTTGAAGAAATAGCGGACGTATACGTTATAAATACCTGCACGGTAACCGTCGGCGGGGACCGTTCTTCAAGACAGGCTATATATAGAGCGAAAAGGAGAAATCCTAAAGCTGTTGTCGTGGCAACAGGGTGTTACGCACAGGTAAATCCTAAAGCCCTTGCAAGCCTGAAGGAGGTTGATATAGTTGTAGGGAACACCCATAAATCGGAGATAGTAAAGATTGTTGAGGAATACCTTGAAAAGAGGGAGAAAAAAGTTATCGTCGGTGAGATTTTCAGGGAAAAGGAGGTAAGGAATTACGATACAGTTCTTTTCTTTGAGGGGGTGAGACCCTTTTTAAAAGTTCAGGAGGGGTGTAATAAGTTCTGCACTTTTTGTATTATTCCCTTTGCTAGGGGAAAAGTAAGGAGCGTCCCGAAAGAGAGGGTGATTGAACAGGTGAGGGCGTTGGCCGAAAGAGGTTTCAAGGAAATTGTTCTTACGGGAACACAGCTTTCTCAATACGGATGGGACAGGGGATACACCCTTTACGAGCTCCTAAAAGAGCTTATAAAGGTAAAGGGAATAGAACTCATAAGACTTTCTTCAATGCATATAAAGGAGATGGACCGTAACCTGCTTGAGCTTATAACCTCGGAGGAAAAGATAGCCCCTCACTTCCACCTGTCCCTCCAGAGCGGTTCAAATAAAATCCTTAAGTTAATGGATAGGGGCTACACGAGGGAAGAATACGAAGAGGTCGTTAATTACATAGTAGAAAGAAGACCTGAAAGCTCAATAGGAACTGATGTGATAGTGGGTTTTCCTTCAGAAGGTGAAGAAGAGTTTGAGGAAACTTACGAGTTTCTAAAGAGAAATCCCATAGCCTATATGCATGTATTTCCCTACTCGGACAGACCGAACACTAAGGCGAGCAAAATAAAACCTAAGGTTCCCGAAAGGGTTAAGAAGGAAAGGGTGAGAATCCTCAAAGAGCTTGACGAAAAGAAGAGAGAGGAGTTTTACGAAAAGAATAAAGGAAGAAAGTTAAGGGCAATAGTAGTAGAAGAGGACAGACTTCTTACGGAAAACTACATAGACATAAGGAGGAAAGGTTATAAGGAAGTAGGGGAGCTTTTTGAGATTATCCTTTAACTTATTAAGTATGCGGAGATTGTTTATAATCAGAACTCTATCTCATGATAGTTTAAGACCTCGTTTATAAGTTCCCTTTTCTTCATCTTTATCGCGTTTGGACCGAGAAGGAGAACACCCAAAGTGAGAAGAATCTTATCGTCTATTAAGAACCCTTCTTTATTCCTTCGGAGAGTATTCATAACCGCGTTTACCTCTCTTCTCACGCTCTGTGTGGGCTTATCGGAGTGCAGTCTATCCCTCATAAGAACGTCAAGCATATACCTCCTTAAGACCTCTTCGCTCCCGAAATGTCCTAAGAGCTTCTCAATGAGTTCCTCAACGGGGGAACCTATCTCCGGGGGTTGTATGTCCTCGTAATATAAAACCCTTTTTAGGAGGTTCGCCCTAATATGTCCTACGCCCTTTATGCCTCCAAGGGAAGCGTAATCAAGGGTGAGTCCGTATTTTATAGCCTGTGCGACCCTTAGCATATCCCTCGGTGTTAGTTCAAGGTCTCCTATCTCCCTTATCTCAAGCATGCTTCTCAGAAGGTGAAGAACATCGGTCCCAAGATAAGAAAACTCTCCCGGAGGGTTCTGGATATTCCTATACTTGAAGGTAAGACCTTCTATGTAAAAGAGAAACTGGTGTGTGTTATCTCCGAAACACCCAACCCCGCAAGGAAGGAGCTTTTCCCTTATGTAAGCGTCATCTTCGGGAAAGGTTTCCCCTTTCTTCACAAAGTCGTAAAGTCCGTCAAAACGTTTCGTAAAGAGTAGGGGCCTTATATAAACGAGTGTATCAAGTCCGAGTTTTTTCCTTCTTAGGAATTCCTCGTAATTCACGGGAGGCATTCCGGAACGTATGCAGAACAGGGCTTTATCCGACAGTTTCCCCTTTTCTATGTATCCCCTTGCCTTGAGCCAGTTGTAAACTTCGTCTATGTGAACCGAGTAAGCTAAATCCTTCAGGGAGTATGTCCTTTCAAGGAAGTTCCTGAAGTTCTCTCCCTCGTGAAGGTATCCAACGAGTATAAAAAGTGAGAGAACCTTCTTTCTCTCTTCCGAAAGGAGAGCCTCCCTTAAATAGGGTTTGAACTCTTCGTTAAGTTTCTTATCAAGTTCCCTTATAAGCTCGTCTTCCCTAAGTCCGTAAGGAAGAATGTAAGAGTAGCCCTTTTCCTTTATCCCGAGCCTTCCTGCCCTTCCCTCCATCTGGAGAATATCAAGGGTTTCGGGGTATACCTTTACCTTTCTCGTTTTCCGGTCCCTTACTCCCCTTACGCCTATTATTACCGTGTCGGCCGGGAGGTTCACGCCGTAAGCAAGCGTTGAGGTTGCCACGAGAACGGGAAGTTTTCCTTCCCTGAAGGCTTTCTCTATCTTGTCCCTCTCCTCTTTGGGAACGTCTGCGTTATGAAAGGCAATCTCCGCCTCCTCCCTCTCTTCCCTTTCAAAGGGGGTTGTCTCGTTCATTATTCCGACTTTTTCCCTGTTTGCCAGCTCAAGAATGTTCCAACCGACACTTTTTTTATGGA
>NZ_JBSLZM010000031.1:0-12797 GCF_056494385.1 Aquifex sp.
AGGGTAAGGATAAGGTTAAAGGAGGAGGAAGCTCCGGAAGAGTTTTTGTTCAACCTTCTTAATAAAGTTCTCGGAATTGAAAGAAGAGAATACGAAAATATAAAGAGAAGTGACGGTTCTGTAACACTATACGTTAGGGACCCCGTCTTACTCGGGAAGATACAGGAGGTAAGTGATAAATACGCTTCCATAATTGAGGTGAAAATTGAGAAAGAATCCGTAGGGGAGCTTTTCTCAAGGGTTTACACCGCTATAAAGTCTAATCCGGGTTTACTCATATCGTGGTCCGTTGCCTTTTTAGTTCTATCCATACTATCCGCACTTCCTTACCTCGGAACACTTTTCGGTTTATCCTTAAACGCCTTTCTAAACGCTTTTATACTACACGTGATAAGTAAACTTAAGTCTACCGACTATAACGACAAAGAGGAGCTGAAAAGGGCTTTCAGAAGTATAAAGTTTGAAGAAACCTTTATAAAGTTCTTTAAAGGGGGCTTAGGAATTTCTATAGGATTTTCGCTCGTAAATGTAATATTCCTCTCTGTTCTTATCGTCTTTTCCCTTATATACGCGAATAGCATTCCCAACTGGAACATTGCACATACAAACAAACTGGTCTTTGTCCTTCTTGCCCTTGCGGTTCTTTTCCTTCTTTGGGAGTTATACGTTATACCTTTGCTCTTCTCAAGGGTTGCAGAAAGGGAACCTACAAATTTTATAAAATCTTTAAAAGCGACCCTTGAGATATTAACGCCCGATTTCGTCAGAGAAAGTTTTTCGGGTGATTACGTAAGTGTGGGTATCCTCTGGTCCTTTTTATTCACGGTTATGTTCGGAGGAGCCATACTCCTTAGTGTATTCCTCGTAACCATACCGCTGGCCTTTTTGGTTATGTATGCACTCTCACTTGAGCTTGCCTTCATAAGCCTTGAGTATAACGACAAAAAGATAGGAAACCGTTCCTTCTTAGATAACAATAGTTAACGCTGTAAGAGCATAGTGTTAAAGATTTGAGTTTGGAATTTGGGCATTAAGGAATAAAGGTAAGTGCATTTAAGGAGTTTCAAATACGCAAGTAGGGTAGTTAGCTTTATAGGAGTAGGAGTAGGGGAAGAGATACCTCTCTCCTCTGCGTGTCTTTTCCCTCAAAAATATAGGTGCTCTTACCTTAATATCCTTTCTCTAAAAGCTTTTTTATTCTCTTTGGAGTCTCTATCTGAATTTCCTTCCATATCCATTTCTTTCCTTCAGGAACCTTTACCTTTAGCTATATCTTTTCCTCGCTCACTCTTAGCTTCTTAAACTGTCCTTTTTCTACTCCGTCATCTGCATCCGTTAAAACTACATTCCCCTTAAATTCTGGTCTCTTAAGCTCAAAGTATGAATTTACCTTCTTTGACTTCTTTATCAGGTTCTTAACCTGTCTTTGGACGCTGTGGATAAACAATGGACTTTGAGAGAGTTTGAAATGCTTTTTGATTTTAAACTCAGACCAAAACACAAGACAAGGTTTTGAGTAGATAGGCTCAAATAGCTCCTTTCTTTCTATTTGATACCTGATGATTCTTCCTGAGAGTTCTAAAGAGTTTCTAAATATTCTTGAGGGAACAGAAGATGGTCTTTCAAAAATGGGTCCTAAAGTTTTATACGCTTTTTTGTTGGTTTTGAGTTTCTCAAATCCTTCTTTATTCCACAAGTTTTGAAGTTCAAAGTTTACAAGGGCTTTGCTTCTCTCAAAGAGATTGTGAAGGTAAAAGTTAAGGTATTTAGGGAGTTTTACCTTTTGGGAAAGAACTACTTTGTTTTCAGTTTGTTTTCTTTTCATCTTTGTGTTCTTCTTTTGCTTTACAGTTAGAAAATCGGTTAACTGTTAACAACCCCTATGGGCAAATACCTCCCTGAAGAACCTGTAGGCCATTCCGACGGAGAAAATAAGTATGGCAAACTTAAGGAGAGGTTTGTAAATGAAGCCTCTATCCCAGAAATCAGACTCGGAGCATCCGAAGCAGGGATGTCCCGACTGTATGGGAAAGCTCAGGCTTCCGTTCCACCTTATCGTGGGGCACGCGTTCCTCGTTATTGGGTCCTTACACCCAAGTTTATAAAGGCCGTATCCCTTTCTCGCCTTTTCGTCGTCAAAGGATTCCGCAGACTTACCGGCGTTGTAAAAGGCTCTCTTGTAACACCTGTCGTGAATGGCTTCCCCGTATAATGTCTTAGGTCTTCCTAGAGTATCAAGGGGAGGGAGATTTCCGAAGGCAAGATAATGAACTATCGTCGCAACCATAATGTCCCCTATAGGGGACATCCTGGAACGTTTACAACCGTTTTATTCTTTACAACCTCGTACACCGGAACAGCTCCGTGGAATTATGTGAGGCTTTCGGAATTCCTCCCCAAGATGCGCAACTTCCCACCAAAACCACGAATGCAGCATTCTCTGCAGCTTCTTTCAGAAGCTTGTAGTTTAACTTTCCACCTACGGTGCAGTAAACACCGTTCGGAGTCACGGATCCCTCAACAACAAGTATATACTTACCTTTATACTTCTCTATAGCTTCCTTTTTGACTTTTCTGCGTAATCCCTCGAAGGTGCCATAAGCATTTCGTGGTACTCAAGGGATATGAAGTCAAGTAGTACTTCGGTAGGAAGTAGGGAGGTTGACCTTATAAAGGATTCTGTGCATCCTGCCCAACCCTGTAATTCAAGCCGTATTACTACGGATTTGGGCTTTGTTTCAAGAGCCTTTGCCACTTTTGGCATGAGAGAGGTAGGAAGTCCTAAAACCGCAGTCGTTAAGGTTGCAAACTTAAGGAAATCCCTTCTTGTATAACCTTTCCATAGGAGGCAATATATCCTGGCTTTTATCATGTGCGAATTTTTAAAAGGGAACGAATGCAAAATCCTCGTTCTGGAGCTCTATGAGGGTTATCCAGCTGTTGGGGACAACTTCTATAAACTCGGGGACTTTCTTTATCTTCATTCTGTTCATCGCTATGTTACACGCCTTTATATCAATCTCGTAAAGCTCCTTTAACGTTCTCAGTTTAGACTGTATGAGTTTTATCTTCTCTCTCTTTTCCTCGGGATACTTCTTCAGGTCTCCGTCAACGACCGGAATACAGTAAGAGTGTATAGTTATAACGAATTTGTAGGATTTACCCTCCCTTACGAGCATTTCCGCGGTTTTTTGAATGAGGGATAATCTAAGATTT
Organism: Aquifex sp.; assembly: GCF_056494385.1. Lineage (NCBI taxonomy): Bacteria > Pseudomonadati > Aquificota > Aquificia > Aquificales > Aquificaceae > Aquifex > Aquifex sp. Next base: position 3,217 of record NZ_JBSLZM010000031.1, read on the forward strand.
ATCCAGTTGAGGTCTCCGACTGCGCAATCAAAGACCGCCTTTAAAACTTTTTCTCCCGAAAAGGAAAAAGAAATTATTATTAAAAGGGAAATAAAAACTCTTTTCATAATTCACCCCCTAAAACTTAATTTATGAAAAAGTAAAAAACAGGAGAAGAAAAAATAAGTGCGTCAAACCTGTCCGTGAATCCACCGTGTTCCCCGAAAACGTTTGAAAAGTCCTTAACACCGTATTGTCTCTTTATGAAGGACTTAAAGTAATCTCCTACAACACCCATACTCACGGTAATTAAACCTATAAAGAAGGCTTTAAAAAACTCTTCGGGGAGAAATAATCCGTAGAACACTGATGCAGGAATTAATCCGCCTAAAAATCCTTCAAGGGTTTTCTTCGGTGAGATTTTTGGAAACAGAGGGATTTTACCCAAGTGCTTTCCCGTATAATAGGCAAAAACGTCGTTTATCCATATACCGAATATAAAAACTAAGGTGATGTATACTCCCTTTTCCCTTATACCTATCAGGTAGGAAAGGAAGAAGGCGGGATAAAATCCGAGAAATATCGTTTTTATAAAAGAGTTTATTGACCATGTTTTATATCCCCTGTATAAAGCCACAAGTCCTATTAAGGGATAAGCAAGGGGAGCAAAAAGATAATGGGTCAACAGTATGAAGGGTGAAAATAAGGAAACGTCTTCCGTTAAAACCTTAGAAATCTCTTTTGATACAAAGTAGGAAAGCAGACATACAAAAACCGCAAATATGGGAAGCGGAAGAAAGGTAATTAATATCACACTTAAGCCTATTATTATTCCGTAAGTTTCCCTACTCATCTAAAACCCTTCCGAACTTTCTCTTTCTCCTTGAGAAGTCCTCAAGGGCTTTCAGAAACTCCTCCCTGTTGAAGTCAGGCCATAGGGTCTCGGTAAAGTAAAGCTCTGTGTAGGCTAAATTCCAGAGTAGGAAGTTAGATATCCTCTTTTCACCTGCGGTTCTTATAAGGAGGTCCGGGTCCGGAGAGCAAGAAAGGTCAAGCAAACTTGAAAAAAACTCCTCGGTTATCTCTTCCCTCTGAAGCTTTACCGCTTTTTTTACGGCTCTCAGTATATCATCCCTTCCCCCGTAATCAATAGCGAGATTGAGAAATAAATTTTTAAATCTCCTTGACTCTTCCTCTATTTCCTCCATCAAATTTAAAAGTTCCCTGCTTATTCTGTCCCGCCTTCCTATGAAGCGAACCCTTACTCCCAGTCTATAAATCTTCTCCTTCTTTGTGTGAAGGTATCTCCTGAGGAGCTCAAATAGAGCTTCAACCTCTTCTTTCGGTCTATTCCAGTTTTCGGTTGAGAAGGCAAAAAGTGTTAGGTGTTTTATGCCGAGTTCTATTGAGAACTCAATAATATCCTCCGCAACTTCAGCACCTTTGTAATGTCCGGCTATACGGGGAAGTCCCCTTTTCCTCGCCCACCTTCCGTTTCCGTCCATTATTATCGCTACGTGTTCGGGAATCTTTAAACTCATTCCTCAGGTTTATATAAAATGTTCTCAGCTTTCTCAACCAAAGGGGAGTTAGGAAACTCCATCTTAAGGGTTGTAAAGTATTCCTTTGCTTTATTTACCTCACCCTGTTCCGTGTACACCTTAACGAGCATGTAATAGGTATCCGGGAGTTTATTACAGTCGGGCAACGTCCCTCCTTTACACTTCTCTATGAGCGTCTCAAATATCTGAAGGGCTCTTTCGGTATTCCCGAGCTCGTAGTAAATCATACCCAGCCAGAAGTAAGCGTTATCCGTAAGGTCTGTTTTGGGATACCTCTTAATAAAATCAACGAAAAGGTCCCTTGCCTCGTTCAACCTTTTCAATTTGTAAAGTTTTAGAGCTTCCTTATAATCCTCTCTCGGGTCTCCCTCAACCTCCGGAATCTCCCCTAGTTCTTCTTTCCCTACTCGTTCTTCTTCTCTTTTTATTTCTTCTTTAGGCCTTAAGTACATTTCCTTTTTTATCTCTCCTATCTCCAGAGCTATTTTGTCCATCCTTTCGTTTATTAACGCTATCTTTTTATCTGTTTTCTCCAAGTGTTCTTCAAGCTTAGCGACCCTTGTTTCCAGTTCGCTTATCCTTTTTTCCATATTTTTTATTTCCTTTTCTGAGACGGGCGCACACGCCATTATAAGCAAAGGAAGGAGCAGTATCCCCTTTCTCATGACCAGTATTATATTAACAGATACCATGGAAAGATTTCTGATAATAGCCGGGCCCTGTGCAATAGAAAGCGAATCGTTAGTATTGAAAGTAGCGGAAAGGATTAGGGAGCTTCAGGATAAATTTAAGGACGTTGAGTTCGTATTTAAGTCTTCCTTTGATAAGGCTAACCGCTCCTCCATACATTCTTTCAGGGGGCACGGACTTGATTACGGTCTTAACGTCCTCAGGCGTGTTAAGGAAGAGTTCGGGCTGAAAACTACGACGGATATCCACGAGAGTTGGCAGGCTGAACCGGTCGGTGAGGTCGTTGATATAATTCAGATACCTGCATTCCTGTGCAGGCAGACCGACCTACTGCTTGCCGCAGCAAGGACGGGAAAACCGGTAAACGTTAAAAAGGGGCAGTTCTTGGCTCCTTGGGATACGAAGAACGTAGTTGAAAAGCTTAAGTTCGGAGGGGCTAAGGAGATTTACTTAACGGAGAGGGGAACGAGTTTCGGTTATAACAACCTTGTAGTTGATTTTCGCAGCCTTCCCATAATGAAACAGTATGCAAAGGTTATTTACGATGCTACCCACAGCGTTCAGCTTCCCGGAGGTCTCGGAAACAGGTCAGGAGGTATGAGGGAGTTTATCTTTCCCCTCCTCAGGGCAGCAGTAGCTGTGGGTTGTGACGGTGTTTTTATGGAAACCCACCCCGAGCCCGAGAAGGCCTTATCCGACTCAGCTACCCAACTTCCCTTAAGTGAGCTTGAGAGGATAGTTGAGGCGATACTTGAGATAAGGGAAGTGTCTGAGAAGTATTACGAGAAACCTGCAAATGTTTGAGGCTCTTTTTGTAAGCCTTAAGCTCGCTTTTTCCACAACACTCATCCTTATGTTTCTTTCCCTCCTGTTATCTCCCCTTATAGCCTTTAAGGATTTTAAGGGAAAGGGTTTTCTCGTTTCTCTCTTTACCCTTCCCCTTGTTCTCCCCCCTACGGTTCTCGGTTTTTACCTTATACTCTTACTCTCTCCCGAGAGCTTTCTCGGAAAGTTAGCCCAAAAAATATTCGGCAAGTCACTCCTTTTCACTTTCGAGGGAATACTTCTTGCTTCACTGGTTTACTCCTTCCCCCTTGCCGTCCTTCCGGTGATTAACGCTATGGAGAAAGTTAAGAAAGAATACGTAGAAACCGCCTACATATTCGGTTACTCACCGATAGAAACCTACGTTAAAGTTATTCTTCCCCTTTCCACCGAGGGTGTAATTACCGCTTCCATTCTTGTTTTTGTCCATACCCTTGGAGAGTTTGGTGTAATCCTCATGGTTGGTGGGAACATACCGGGAGAAACCCGAACCTTATCCATATACGTATACGATAGCGTTCAAGCCCTTGACTACAAAAGTGCCCATATAGCGAGTCTTATTCTTCTCTCTATTGCCTTCATATCAACGGTTCTCGTATACCTGTTCGGTAAAAGAAAAGGCTTAAAATATTAACGTTATGAAAACGTATGAAGGAGAGCTGGTAGCCGAAGGTTTAAAATTCGGCATAGTAGCCTCCCGTTTTAACCATGCGCTCGTTGATAGACTCGTTGAGGGAGCTATAGACTGTATACTGAGGCACGGAGGAAGACAAGAAGACATAACACTCGTAAGGGTTCCCGGTTCATGGGAAATCCCCGTAGCAGCGGGAGAGCTTGCAAGAAGGGAAGATATAGACGCTGTGGTAGCTATAGGCGTTCTTATAAGGGGAGCTACTCCTCACTTTGATTACATAGCCTCTGAGGTATCAAAGGGACTTGCTAATCTTTCTTTGGAACTGAGAAAACCCATAACCTTCGGTGTGATAACCGCTGATACCCTTGAACAGGCGATAGAAAGAGCAGGAACAAAGCACGGAAACAAGGGTTGGGAGGCCGCACTTTCCGCAATAGAAATGGCTAATCTATTTAAGAAGCTAAGATGAGATATCGGAAGAGTGCAAGGGATACGGCTTTCTTAGTTCTATACAGTTGGGACCTGAGAGGAGACAAGCCTTCGGAGATATTTAAAGAAGTTATTGAGGAAAAAAACATTCAGAATAAAAACACTTACGAGTATGCTAAAAAACTCGTTGAGACTACGGTAAACAACGTAAGCGAGATAGACGCAATAATAGAAAAACACCTAAAAAGCTGGAGTATAGACAGGCTGGGTTATGTTGAGAGAAACGCTTTAAGACTCGGTGTAGCGGAACTCTTATTCTTGAAATCTCAGGAGCCCGGAAGGGTGTTTATAGACATAATAGACATAGTAAAGAAGTTTACCGACGAGAAGGCTGCAAAGTTCGTAAACGGCGTTTTATCCGCAATATACAACTCATTTCTTAAAAAGAAGAAAGAGAAGGTTAAGAATTAAGGTGAGGATAACACTCAGAAGAATAGATGTTGCTATAGGTATGTAAATCGTAAAGTTGTCCCTCTTTATAAGAATGTCACCGGGCAGTTTTCCTAGCCCCAGGGGAAGTTTTTCAAATAGTATTAACAGAATACCTGTGATAGCAAGAATTACTCCGAAAATCACTAATAGCTTTCCTATTTCCCCCATCACTTAAATTGTAGTTTATGAGACAGATTTCCGTAATAGGTTCCTCAAAGGCAAGTGAAGAAGAGTATGAGGTAGCTTACAGACTGGGTAAGGAGTTTGCGAAAATGGGGCTCGTAATTGTTTGCGGGGGGAGGACCGGTGTTATGGAAGCTGTGTGCAAGGGTGCAAAGGAAGAGGGAGGCCTCACGATAGGTATCCTCCCTTCGTACGACGGACACGAAGCAAATCCTTACGTTGATGTAAAGATAAATACGGGTCTTAACTGGAACAGAAATCCTCTCGTGGTTGCAAGCGGTGAGATGGTCGTAGCCATAGGGGGAAACTACGGGACCCTTTCCGAGATAGCCTACGCCTTAATACTCGGAAAGTATGTGGTAGGGTATAAAACCCACAACGTTGAAGGTGTGAAACAGTTAAGCTCCGTTGAGGAGGTTGTAGAAGAGGTGAAAAAATTCTTCGGGAGGGTTTAAATGAAAGTGTTTATAACGGGTTCTACGGGATTTGTAGGGAGGCATATAACAAAAAAACTCCTTGAGGAAGGACACGAAGTAGTTGCAGGCGTAAGAAACCCGAACAAGTTAAAAGGACTCTTTGGAAACTCGGTGAAAGGTATAAAACTTGACTTTGAAAGTAAAGAGAAGGTTTTTGAGGTGTTAAACAGGGAAAAGCCGGACGCTGTAATCCACCTTATAGGTATCCTTTACGAGATTCCATCTAAGGGTATTACCTTCTTTAAAGTTCACTACCTCTACACGAAATATCTTGTGGAAGCTTCAAAAAATGTAGGTATCAGGAAGTTTATATTCATGAGTGCCCTGGGAACCTACGACCTTGCACCTTCATGGTATCACCAAACCAAGAGGTGGGCGGAGAAAGAGGTTATAAACTCGGGCATTAACTACACTATTTTCAGACCTTCTATAATCCTCGGCCCTGAACAGAAACTTTTTTACGATATGAACAAGATTACTAAGTTTCTTCCGGTTGTGGCACTACCGGACTTCGGTAGGTATCCCTTTCAGCCCGTTGATGTGAGGGACGTTGCCTGTGCCTATGCGGAGGCTCTTAAAAACCCCGAAACCGACCGAAAGATTTACGAGCTTTGCGGAACAAAAGTAGTGAGCTTTAAGGAACTTCTCTCGGATATATTCTCCCACTGGAATAGAAGGGTTTTAATGTTTCCCCTTCCAAAAAGTCTTATGTATATGCCCGCATACGTTCTTGAAAAATTCCTTGAACCTCCACCCTTCTCAAGGGACCAGCTGAGGATGATGTGGAAGCCTAACGTTTGTGGTGTCCTGAAAGACGAAGCGGTGGAAGACGGAATAAAAGCTATTTGTAAGAGAGAGCCTATCTCTTATGAAGAAAGTATTAAATGGAGTTTAGAGCAATTTGATATAATATTTAATAGATAATGATTCTCAATTAGGAGGTGGAAAGATGAGAAAACTCGCTTTAGCCCTGGCACTTTTTAGCACCGTTGGCCTCGGAGCAAGTGAGAAGGGAAACTCCGAGGATATGAAGCTCCTTGAGATGGCAAGACAGTATTTCAAACCGCTTCCAAAAGTAGCGGAAAATCCGGAAAATCCCGTTACCCCAGAGAAGGTTAAGCTCGGAAAGATGCTTTACTACGACCCCAGACTCTCAAAGAGCGGGCTGATAAGCTGTAATACCTGTCACAACCTTGCAAGATACGGAGTTGATAACCTCCCGACATCCATAGGGCATAGGTGGGCAATAGGACCAAGGAACGCCCCCAGTGTTTACAACGCAGCTATACACATAGCCCAGTTCTGGGACGGAAGGGCTAAAGACGTTGAAGAACAAGCCCTCGGACCCATAGTAAACCCCATAGAAATGGCAAACACAGAGGAAAACGTTGTCAAGACCCTTAAATCCATTCCCGAATACGTTGAGCTCTTTAAAAAAGCATTCCCAAACGATAAAGACCCCGTTAAATACGTGAATATAGGAAAGGCTATAGGAGCCTTTGAGAGAACGCTCATGACACCCTCAAGGTTTGACGAGTTCCTAAAAGGAAACACCGATGCCCTCACGGAACAGGAAAAGAGAGGACTAAAGACATTCATAGAAGTAGGTTGTGCAGGTTGTCACAACGGTGCGGGTGTAGGTGGACATATGTTTGCGAAGTTCGGAGCAATAACCGAGTACTGGAAGATAACGTACCCCTACGTTCTTAAGGACAAGCCCACAATAAAGGTTGACTTCGGTAGATTCGGTGTTACCAAGAACGAGGCGGATATGTTCGTATTTAAGGTTCCCTCCCTTAGAAACGTAGAGCACACCTACCCCTACTTCCACGACGGAAGCGTATGGAACTTAGAAGATGCTGTTAGAATAATGGCAAAAACACAGCTCGGAAAAGAACTTACAGACCAACAAGTTAAGGACATAGTTGCCTTCCTGAAATCCCTCACCGGAAAGATACCCGAGCAGGCACTGGAAGTGCCCGAACTTCCCCCTTCAAGGAAAAACACCCCCAAACCTCAGTTCTGAGTCCTTTCTTTTTTTTCTTAAATTTTTTTTGTCTTTTTAAGCCCTTAATAATATTTGCCATACAAAACTTGACAGAAATTTACTAAATTTTTATAATAAAGACAGGAAAAAAGGAGGTGATAAAATGGCGGAAAAGAAAGAAAAAATAATAGGAATAGACTTGGGAACGACGAACTCGGTTGTAGCGGTTATGATGGGAGATGAGGCGGTAGTAATCCAGAACCAAGAGGGTTCAAGACTCACCCCCTCTGTTGTTTCCTGGACTAAGGAGAAGGAGGTTCTCGTAGGAGACCCTGCAAAGAGAAGAGCTATTCTAGACCCCGAAAACACGGTATACGAGAGCAAAAGGTTTATAGGAAGGAAGTTTGAAGAGGTGAAGGAAGAGGCAAAGAGGGTTTCCTATAAGGTTGTTCCTGACGAAAAGGGAGATGCGGCTTTTGATATACCCAATGCAGGAAAGCTCGTAAGACCCGAAGAGGTAGGTGCCCACGTTCTCAGAAAACTTAAGGAAGCTGCAGAAGCCTTTTTAGGTGAGCCGGTAAAGAAAGCTGTAATAACGGTTCCCGCTTACTTTAATGAAAGACAAAGACAGGCAACGAAGGACGCGGGAAAGATAGCAGGTCTTGAAGTGGTAAGGATACTAAACGAACCTACGGCAGCCGCAATGGCCTACGGGCTCCACAAAAAGGAAAACGTAAGAATTCTCGTTTACGACTTCGGTGGAGGAACCTTTGACGTTTCTATACTTGAAGGAGGAGATGGTGTTATAGAAGTAAAGGCTACCGCGGGGGATACCCACCTCGGAGGAGCAAACATAGACGAAAGGATAATGGAATGGCTCATAGAGGAGTTCAAGAAGGAACACGGGATAGACTTAAGACAGGACAGAACAGCACTCCAAAGGTTAAAGGAGGCTGCGGAACAAGCAAAGAAGGAACTCTCCTTCAAGATGGAAACCGAGATAAATCTACCCTTCATCACGATAGACCCCAATACAAACCAACCCCTTCACCTCCAGAAGAAGCTAACGAGGGCAAGACTTGAGGAAATGATAAAGGACCTGATAGACAGGACGATAGATATAGTCAAACAAGCTCTTGAGGATGCAAAACTCAAACCCTCCGATATAGATGAAGTAGTTCTGGTAGGTGGTTCTACAAGAATACCCCTCGTTCAACAAAGGATAAAAGAGTTCTTCGGAAAGGAACCCCACAAGGGATTAAATCCCGACGAAGTAGTGGCTATGGGAGCCGCTATACAGGCAGGTGTTCTTGCGGGAGAGGTAAAAGAAATAGTTCTCGTAGATGTAACCCCGCTCTCCTTAGGAGTTGAGACTTACGGAGGTGTTATGACGGTTCTTATACCCAGGAACACACCCATACCCGTTAGGAAGTGTGAAGTGTTCACGACTGCTCAAGACTACCAAACCGAGGTTGAGATACACGTTCTACAGGGAGAAAGACCTCTTGCAAAGGACAACAAGTCCCTTGCCAAGTTCTACCTTACGGGAATACCTCCCGCACCAAGAGGTGTTCCGAAAATAGAGGTCTGCTTTGACATAGATGCGGACGGAATACTGCACGTTACCGCCAAAGACCTCGGAACGGGTAAAGAACAATCCGTAAGGGTTGAAATATCCTCTGGACTCACACCCGAAGAGATAGAAAGGATAATAAAAGAGGCGGAAGAACACGCGGAAGAAGACAGAAAAAAGAAAGAGCTCATAGAGGCTAAGAATCAGCTTGACCACCTGGTTTACCAGCTTGAAAAGACGCTTAAAGAAGCGGGAGACAAAGTTCCGGCAGACGTAAAGCAAGAAGCGGAAAAGGTCATTGAAGAAGCAAAGAAGACTATAGAAACCGCAACGGATATAAACGAAGTAAAGAGGGTTACCGATAAAGTTCTTCAGGTATCTTCAAAGCTCGGAACTACCCTTTACGGAGAAGCGGGGAAGACTGAGAAGAAGGGCGAAGGGGGAGAAGGAGAAGTGGAAGCCAAACCCGTTGATTAACCCCTCTTTCCTTCCTTTACTACTTTTTTTTAATGAACGACGAGGTATTAAGGATAATTAAAGAACCCGTAGTCGTATTCTTTATCTGGTTTGCTTTCTTCTACATCAGGTACCCCGGAACTGCAAATTAAGGACAGGATGTATTCAAATGATTGGATTTTACAGTTCTCGGGCTCAACCCAATCAAAATTTTATATTCATTTGACTATATTTTGGCAATAGTTTCTAAAAAATTGATACCATACCCGTATGATGTAAAAATTTCGTTGAGCCT